>CAZGJO010000020.1:0-18688 GCA_964525685.1 uncultured Ectothiorhodospiraceae bacterium
AGACCACCGGCAGGGGGCAGGCGGCGATGGCGCGGGCGACGCTCTCCTCGTTGAAGGCCTGGAGGTCCTCCAGCGAACCGCCACCGCGACCGACCACCAGCACGTCGGTCTCGGCGCGGCGGGCGGCCAGCTCCAGCATGCGCACGATGGCCGGCGCCGCCTCGTCACCCTGGACCGCCACCGGGTAGACCACCACCGTAATGGCCGGAAAGCGGCGGCCGAGGACGGTGAGGATGTCGCGCAGCGCCGCGCCGGTGGCCGAGGTGATGATCCCGACCCGGGCGGGCAGGCGCGGCAGGGGCCGCTTGCGCGCGTCGTCGAACAGCCCCTCGTCACCGAGCCGCTTCTTCAGGGCCTCGAAGGCGCGGCGCAGCTCGCCGGCGCCGGACTCCTCCATGGCCTCCACCACCAGCTGGAACTCGCCGCGCGCTTCGTAGAACCCGACCCGTGCGCGCACCACCACCTGCTGGCCGTCGTGCGGGTCGAAGTCGAGCAACCGGTTGCGGCCGCGGAACATGGCGCAGCGCACCTGGGCCTGGCCGTCCTTCAGCGAGAAGTAGATGTGGCCGGAGCGCGGGCGGCTGACGTTGGAGAGCTCGCCCTCCACCCAGACGCCGCCGAAGGCGCGCTCCAGGGTCTGCCGGGCGGTGCGGTTGAGCTCGCTGACCGAGATGATCGGGCGGGCGGGGCGGTCCGAGGCGTCGGCGGCACCGTCGCTGTCCGCGGCGGTTCCGGGCGTGTCGAACAGGGGGTGGCCATCGAGCGAGTCCATGGCGTCAATGCTACCGCACGGGCGGTCGGGAGCGGAAGGTCGGTTCCGCGGTGCGAGGGTGCCGGGGCGCGCCCCGGCACGGGGAGGTTACTTGTCGTCTCCCACGGAGAGCTTGTGGCGGTTCTGCTCCAGGGTGGCGGCCCCGACCCCGCGGACCTCGCGCAGGTCGTCGACGGCGTTGAAGGGCCCGTGGGCCTCGCGGTGGGCGACGATGGCCGCGGCGCGGCTGTCGCCGATCCCGGTAAGCTCGTCGGCCAGGGTCGAGGCGGGGGCCTGGTTAATGTTCACCGAAGCGGCCAGCGCCGGCAGGGCCAGACCGAACAGCAGCAGGGCGGTGAAAACACGGGAGAACATCGGCTTCTTCATGGTGGAACTCCTTTCCGTTGTGGTGCGTGTCCGTGGCCGGGCCACGCGGGCCGTTCCTCGGCCACGGAGACGATTATGGCGTGTGCAACGAGCGGGGCAAGGCCGAATCGGCCTCCCGCTGATCTCGATCAGGAAAGCGGGGCCGGGGAGACACGCCCCGCGCGGGTCGCGAGATCGGAGGTGGACCTTTCCCAGTGTCCGGGCCGGATCTATAATGGTCGGCTAATCGATCCCCTATCGCCCGAGCCGGGCCCAGTGCGCACAGGAGCGTCCCCATTGATGCGAATCGTTCAGGAAGCCCTCACTTTCGATGACGTCCTCCTGCTTCCCGCCCGTTCCCGGGTGACGCCCGGCGAGGTCGACCTGCGCACCCGGCTGACGCGCGACATCGCGCTGAACATCCCCCTGGTCTCCTCCGCCATGGACACCGTCACCGAGGGCCGCCTGGCCATCGCCCTGGCCCAGGAGGGCGGCATCGGCATCGTCCACAAGAACATGAGCGTGCAGGACCAGGCGGCCCATGTGCGCAAGGTGAAGAAGTTCGAGAGCGGGGTGATCAAGGAGCCCATCTCGGTGGCCCCGGACACCAGCATCCGCGAGGTGCTGGAGCTGACCCGCCGCCAGAACATCTCCGGCGTGCCGGTGGTCGACGGCGAGGAGCTGGTCGGCATCGTCACCAGCCGCGACCTGCGCTTCGAGACCCGCGAGGGTGAGCCGGTCTCCGCCATCATGACGCCCAAGGAGCGGCTGGTGACGGTGCGCGAGGGCGCCGACCGCGAGGAGATCAGCCAGATCCTCCACGAGCACCGCATCGAGAAGGTGCTGGTGGTCAACGACGCCTTCCACCTGCGCGGCCTGATCACCGTCAAGGACATCCAGAAGGCCGAGGAGAAGCCCCACGCCTGCAAGGACGACCAGGGGCGTCTGCGGGTCGGCGCCGCCGTCGGCACCGCCAGCGACACCGACGAGCGGGTGGAGACCCTGGCCGCGGCCGGGGTCGACGTGATCGTGGTCGACACCGCCCACGGCCACTCCGAGGGCGTCATCGAGCGGGTGCGCTGGGTCAAGCACCACTTCCCCGATATCCAGGTCATCGGCGGCAACATCGCCACCGGCCACGCCGCGCGGGATCTGGCGGAGGCCGGGGCCGACGGCGTCAAGGTCGGCATCGGGCCCGGCTCCATCTGCACCACGCGGATCGTCGCCGGGGTCGGGGTACCGCAGGTGACCGCCATCGACAACGTCGCCACGGCGCTGGCCGACACCGACGTGCCGCTCATCGCCGACGGCGGCATCCGCTACTCCGGCGACCTCTCCAAGGCCATCGCCGCCGGCGCCTGGTCGGTGATGGTCGGCAGCATGTTCGCCGGCACCGAGGAGGCGCCGGGCGAGGTGGAGCTCTATCAGGGCCGTTCCTACAAGTCCTATCGCGGCATGGGCTCGCTGGGCGCCATGGGCGGCAGCCAGGGCTCTTCGGACCGCTACTTCCAGGAGGGCAGCGCCACCGACAAGCTGGTGCCGGAGGGCATCGAGGGGCGGGTGCCGTACAAGGGGCCGATGGAGCCGGTGATCCATCAGCTGATGGGCGGGCTGCGCTCTTCCATGGGCTACACCGGCTGCGCCTCGGTCGAGGCGATGCGCACGCAGCCCGAGTTCGTGCGGGTGACCAACGCCGGTGTCACCGAGAGCCACGTCCACGACGTCACCATCATCAAGGAAGCCCCGAACTACCGTGTCTGATACCGACATCCACGCCCACCGGATCCTGATCCTCGACTTCGGCTCCCAGTACACCCAGCTCATTGCCCGCCGGGTGCGCGAGATCGGGGTCTACTGCGAGATCCTGCCGTGCGACGAGGACGAGGCGGCGATCCGCGACTTCCGTGCCAGCGGCATCATCCTCTCCGGCGGCCCCGCCTCGGCCACCGAGGACGACACCTTCCGCGCCCCGCAGGCCGTCTTTGACGCCGGTGTCCCGGTGCTCGGGATCTGCTACGGCATGCAGGCCATGGCGGCGCAGCTCGGCGGCTCCGTGGAGGTCTCCCATCAGCGCGAGTTCGGCTTCGCCCAGGTGCGCGCCCGTGGCCACACCGCGCTGCTGCGCGACATCGAGGACTACACCAGCCCCGAGGGCCACGGCCTGCTCGATGTCTGGATGAGCCACGGCGACCGGGTCAACGAACTGCCCCCCGGCTTCAAGCTGATGGCCTCCACCGACAGCGCGCCCATCGCCGGCATGGCCGACGAGGAGCGCGGGCTGTACGGCGTCCAGTTCCACCCCGAGGTGACCCACACCCGTCAGGGCCAGCGGATCCTCGAACGCTTCGTGGTCGGGATCTGCGGCTGCGACACCCTCTGGACCCCGGGCCACATCATTGATGACCTCATCGCGCGGGTGCGCGAGCAGGTCGGCGACCAGCACGTCCTGCTCGGGCTGTCCGGCGGAGTCGACTCGTCGGTGGTCGCCGCGCTGCTGCACCGCGCCATTGGCGACCAGCTCACCTGCGTGTTCGTCGACAACGGCCTGCTGCGCCTCGGCGAGGCGGAACAGGTGCGCGCCACCTTCGCCGAGCACATGGGTGTGCGGGTGGTCCACGTCGACGCCGAGGCGCGCTTCCTCGACGCCCTCGAGGGGATCGCGGACCCGGAGGCCAAGCGCAAGGTGATCGGCGCCACCTTCATCGACGTCTTCGACGAGGAGGCGGCGAAGCTCACCGGGGTCGAGTGGCTGGCCCAGGGCACCATCTACCCCGACGTCATCGAGTCGGCCGGCTCCAAGACCGGCAAGGCGCAGGTGATCAAGTCGCACCACAACGTCGGCGGCCTGCCGGAGACCATGAAGCTGAAGCTGCTGGAGCCGCTGCGCGAGCTGTTCAAGGACGAGGTCCGCCGCATCGGCGTCGAGCTCGGCCTGCCGGCCGACATGGTCTACCGCCACCCGTTCCCGGGCCCGGGCCTCGGCGTGCGCATCCTCGGCGAGGTGAAGAAGGAGTACGCCGATCGTCTGCGTCTCGCCGACGCCATCTTCATCGAGGAGCTGCGCCGCGACGGCCACTACGAGAACACCGCCCAGGCGTTCGCGGTCTTCCTGCCGGTGCGCTCGGTGGGGGTGGTCGGCGACGCCCGCCAGTACGAGTGGGTCATCGCCCTGCGCGCGGTGGAGACGGTCGACTTCATGACCGCCCGCTGGGCCCACCTGCCGTACGAATTCCTCGAGCGGGTCTCCGGCCGGATCATCAACGAGGTGGCCGGGATCAGCCGGGTCACCTACGACATCTCCAGCAAGCCCCCCGCCACCATCGAGTGGGAGTAGCACCGGTGGCCGCCGACGCCGACGTCGCCTTCATGGAGCGGGCGCTGGCGCTGGCGGTGGAGGCCGAGGCCGCCGGCGAGGTGCCGGTGGGGGCGCTGGTGGTCCGCGACGGCGAGGTGCTCGGCGAGGGCTGCAACGGCCCGGTGGCCGGCCACGATCCCACCGCCCACGCCGAGATCGCCGCCCTGCGCGCCGCCGCCACCCGCTGCGGCAACTACCGCCTGCCCGACACCACCCTCTACGTCACCCTGGAGCCGTGCCTGATGTGCGCCGGGGCGATGGTCCACGCCCGGGTCGCGCGGCTGGTGTTCGGCGCCTTCGACCCCAAGGGCGGCGCCGCCGGCTCGGTGGTCGACGCCTTCGCCCTGCCGGGGCTCAACCACCGCGTCGCGGTCACCGGCGGCGTCCTCGCCGACGCGTGTGGCGACCAGCTGCGCACCTTCTTCCGGGCGCGGCGGGGCTGAGCATCCGGCTCCTTCTGGTCGGCGGAGGTCCCCCGTGCTAGGTTGGGAATGGACAACCAGACGAGGGGAAAACCCCGCGAGGAGGAGAAGGATGCGAGTCGAATCGAACCGGTACGGGGGGCGTGGCCTCCTGGCCGGGGCGCTGGCCCTGGCCCTGTTCTGGCCCGCCGGCGCGGCGGCCCTGGACGATTACCCCGAGGTCTCGGTGGACGTCGAGCTGGAGCGTGTCAGCGAGCACGTCTGGTACGTGCCCGGCAGGGCCGGTGCCGCCACCGAACACGAGGGGTTCATCTCCAATGCCGGCGTCATCGTCGGCGAAGAGGCCGTGGCGGTGGTGGATGCCCTGGGCAGCCCGTCGCTGGCGGCGGAGATGCTGCGCGCCATCCGCGGGATCACCGACAAGCCGATACACCACGTCATCGCCACCCACTACCACGCCGACCACATCTACGGTCTGCAGGTCTTCAAGGATCACGAAGGGGCCGAGGTCCACGCACCGAAGGGCGTGCACAGCTATCTGTCCAGTGACACCGCCGCCAACCTGCTGCGCGACCGCCGCCAGAGCCTCTACCCCTGGGTGAATGAAGAGACCCGGCTGGTGGAGCCGGACCACGTGGTCGACGGACGCGAGACCCTCGACCTCGGCGGGGTCACCGTGCGCATGGACTACGCCGGACCGGCCCACTCCGAGGGGGACATGACCGTCTGGGTCGAGGAGGACCGCACCTTCTTCGCCGGCGACCTGATCTTCGAGGGGCGCGTGCCCTGGCTCGGGGACGCCAACACCGGCCGCTGGCTGGAGCTGCTGGAGGAGATGGACGCGGAAGAGGTCGACGCGCTGGTGCCGGGGCATGGCCCGCAGGCGCGTGAGCCCAACGAGGCCCTGGCGCTGACCCGCCGCTACATCGCCGAGGTCCGGCGGATCATGGCGGAGGGCGTCGAGGATCTCATGTCCTTCGAGGAGACCTACGAGGCGGCGGACTGGTCGGAGTTCGAGGACCTGCCCGCCTTCGAACAGGCGCACCGGCGCAACGCCTACCAGGTCTATCTGGAAGTGGAGAGCGACGCCTTCTAGTCCACCGCCCGGGCGAGGGTGGTCGGCGAGCCGTCCCGGTTGCGGGTGTGCTGGAGGATGTCGTAGTAGGTCCGGATGTTCTTCACGTAGGTCACCGGCTCGTCGCCCCGGGCGAAGCCGTGGCGCGTCTGGTTGTACCAGGCGGGGTCGCGCAGCAGGGGCAGCGTGTCGCGGACGTCCACCCACAGGTCCGGGTTGCCCCCCTTCTGCCGGACGAGTTCCCGGGCGTCGCGCAGGTGGCCGAGGCCGACGTTGTAGGCGGCCAGCGCCATCCAGGTACGGTCCGGGTTCTCGATGCTCTCCGGCAGGCGATCCTTGAGGTTGCGCAGGTAGGCGGAACCGCCCCGGATGCTCTGGACCGGGTCGGTGCGGCGGGAGACGCCGACGAACCGGGCCGTGGGCTGTGTCAGCATCATGATCCCGCGCACCCCGGTGGGGGAGATGGCGCCGGCGTTCCAGTGTGATTCCTGGTACCCGGTGGCGGCCAGCAGACGCCAGTCCAGGTCGTTGTCGCGGCCCGCCTGGATGAAGTGCTCCTCGTAGCGGGGCAGCCGACTCCGCTTGTGGCGCATGAAGGCGCGGGTGCCGACGTAGTCGAACTCCCGCAGATGGGCGTAGTGGTGGTCCAGGATCTGGGCCAGGGTGCCGTCGGTCTTGATCCGGGTGAAGAAGTCGTCCACGGCGCGGGAGAGGCTGCCGTCGCCGTCCCGGGGCAGGGCCCAGGCCAGGGGCTGCGGTCCGGTCAGGTCCAGGGTGGCGCGCAGTCCCGGAAAGAAGCGGCGGGCGAGCTGGAACTCATTGGCGTCCACCAGGGTGTAGTCGATCTCGCCGTCGCGCACCGCCACCAGCAGGTCTTCCACCTCCACGTCGCGGCGCTCCTCCCACTGCAGATCGTCGTGGTGCCCGGCCTTGAGATCGGTGAGCGTCTCCGCGTGGCTGCTGCCGGCGACCACGGCGATGCGGCCGTCGACCAGATCGGCGGTGGTTTCCGGGTACGTGCCGTTGCCCGTGGCATGGACCACCAGGGTGGCGGTGTACTGGTAGGCGGGGCCGAAATCGACCCGCTCGCGCCGTTGTTCGGTGTCGGTGAGGGCCGCGGCGGCAAGGTGGACCTCTCCCGCCTCGATGGCGTCGAAGATCCGGTCCAGGTCGGAATAGAGCGACAGTCGCAGGTCGACGCCGAGGTGGTCGGCGAGGCGTTGCGCCATGCTGTACTCGGGGCCGACGGGACCAAGGGGGCCTTCGTGATAGGTGGTCGAGGCGTTGCGGGTCGCGACCACCAGCTCCCCCTCGGCCTGGATCCGCTCCAGGGCGGTGGGTTCCCTCTCGCCGCCGCAACCGCTCAGCTGCATGGCGAGGCCCACGGCAACCAGCCACGCGCCCAGAGCGCGGTTCGGACGGGGAGCGCGCGGACCGGGCGGTGTCGGCTCACGGCGGATGGCGAGGCTGGTGGGCATAGGGATGATGGTCTAACTGCGTGATTTTGAAACAGTGTAGTGCAAGCACTTCGCGCGGGAAACCGACTGTCGAATAATTTTACAGTTTTTGACAAAGGCGCGGGGTTGTCGCCGGGGGCGCGCATCCACTATGATGCGGCGGCTGAGGAGAGGTACCGAAGTGGTCATACCGGCACCGACTCGAAATCGGTTGGGGGCCTCGCCCCACGTGGGTTCGAATCCCACCCTCTCCGCCACCTTCCCCGTCCCCGGATCACCGACCCGTCTCCCCCGGGGCATGGACACTGCCCGGGGACTGTGAAAGACTCCCCTCGCTCCTGAATAGAATTTAACCAGGTCTCCAGCGGAGGGAACCGGGTCCACGCGAGGGTCGGTCCATGCGCAACATTGGTCTGTATGAAACCGCCGAACACCGCTTCGTGCTGCTCAACGAGAGCGAGCCGGGCGAGGAACAGGGGATCCGCTCCAACCAGTATCTGGTCCAGCACGGCAACGACGGGGTGTTGCTGGACCCCGGCGGGTTCGGCGTCATGCCGGCGACGCTGGCGGAGCTGCTGGGCTATCTGCAGCCCGATGACATCCGCACCATCATCCTCTCCCACCAGGACCCGGACATCGTCGGCGGTCTGCCCACCTGGCTGGAGCTGACGCCGGCGGAGGTGCTGGTCTCCGAGGTCTGGATCCGCTTCCTGCCGCACTACGGCTTCGGGCGCCACGTCCAGTTCCGGGGGATACCCGACGCGGGGATGCGCCACGAGGTCGCGCCCGGTTTCGTGCTGGATCTCGTCCCGGCCCACTTCCTCCACTCCGAGGGCCACTTCAACGTCTTCGATCCGGTCTCGCGGATCCTGTTCAGCGGTGACGTCGGCGCCGGGCTGATGCCCGAGGGCGAAGAACACCCCTATGTCGACGATCTGGCCGCTCACCTGCCCTACATCGAGGGCTTCCATCGCCGTTACATGGGAGGGAATGTGGCGGCGCGCAGCTGGGCCGAGCGCGTGGCGCGGCTGGATCCGGTCCTGATCGCGCCGCAGCACGGGCCGGTCTATCGCGGCGCGGCGGTGGGGCAGTTCATCGACTGGATGCGCACCCTCGAATGCGGGCCCGATCGGCTCACCGAATCCGGCGCCATCGCCTGATCCGGGCCCGCCATGCGCCACCAGACCTCCTTCCACGACCTCGACGTCCTGCGCCAGGACACCCTGCGGCAGCTGACCTCGCTGCTGGAGGCGGACCTGCGCAGCCGCCGCTTCGCCGGCTCTCTGGGGGAGCTGACCCGGCGCGACCACCAGCTGGTCATCGACGGCCTGCGCGCCCTGGCCCGGGGGGAGCACGCCGATCCGGCACAGGCCGCCCGCGAGCTGGTGGAGCGCTGCGGCCAGCTCAACTCGACCCTGGATGTCCTCACCGCCGAGCAGGGCCGGCAGTGGGACCAGAACAGCCAGCGCATCCAGGAGCTGATGCGGCTGTCCGACACCACCCTCAAGCGGCTGCGCAAGACCACCATCGACAAGGGGCTGCTGGAGCGCCAGAGCGAGGTCCTCGAGCAGATGGTCCTCTCCCAGGAGTGCCTCTCCGACTGGACCCGGTTCGCCTCGGAGACCCTGCGCCGCCTGGGTGATGTCTTCCCCTTCCGCGCCTTCTTCGTCGCCTTCTACGAGTCCCACAGCCTGGGGCTGCACCTCTTCTTCCCCGGTGCCCCGGCCCCGGTGGAGCGCGAAAGGGCGCGCCAGTACTTCACCCGGCAGCTGCTCGACGAGCTGCGGCTGCCGGAGGAGACGCCGGTGGACGTGGACGAGCATGTCCTCTCCAGTGCCCCGCTGGAAGGGACCCTGGCGGACGTGCGGGTGGTCAACAGCCGCCTGCCCCGGGACCTGCCGCGCATGAACGGGCTGGTGGGGGCGGCTTTCGGCCAGCAGGAGTACCCGGACCCGCAGGAAGAGGCGACCATCCGCGCGCTGCTGGCCATCATGGTGATGGTGGTGGGGTCGACGCGCGCCCTGGCCAGCGCCCTGGAGGAGATCGAGTACTACGCGGTGCGCGATCCCCTGACCGGGCTGTACAACCGGCGCCATTTCACCGAGATGCTCGATCACGAGATCGGTCGTTCCCAGCGGCTGCGCCACGGCTTCTCCATCATCGTCGTCGACCTGGACGACTTCAAGGAGATCAACGACTCCTACGGCCAGCCCACCGGTGACGAGGTGCTGCGCCGTATCAGCCGGATGCTCACGGGCCACGTGCGCCAGAGCGACATGACCGGCCGCCTCGGCAGTGACGAATTCATCGCGCTGCTGCCGGAGACCGGACACGATGGCGCCCGCGTGGTGGCCCAGTCACTGCGGGAGGCCATCGGCCAGACCGACTTCCACACCCTGGAGGACGAGGTCTTCCACGCGACCACCTCGGTGGGGGTGGCGAGTTATCCGGAACACGGCCACAGCAGCCATGAACTGCTGGCCGCCGCGGACGAGGCCATCCACGAGGCCAAGCGCATCGGCAAGAACGAGGTCGGTTCCCCGAGCCAGGCGGAGATGGTCGGCGGCCAGCGGGCGCGCGAGACCCGGATGCAGGCCGAGCAGTTGCGCACCGCCATCCAGGAACAGCGGGTCGTTCCCTTCTACCACAGCATCCAGGACTGCCACGGCGGGGTGCTGGGCTACGAGGTGCTGGCGCGACTGCGGGGCGAAGACGGCAGCACCATCCCGGCCGGCCGCTTCATCGACACCATCGAGCGCTACGGCCTCGCCCGCGAGCTGGACCGCCAGATCCTGGGAAGCGCCCTGGCCTACCACCAGACGCTGCGCGAGGCGGGCCGCGATCCCGGCAAGCTCTTCTTCAATCTCTCGCCGCAGGAGATCACCAATCGCGACATCCTCGGCCACGCCGAGCGGCTGTGCCAGGAGTTCGGGGTGCCGCCGGAGTCGGTGGTCTTCGAGATCCTCGAGCGCGAGGCCATCGGTGACATGAGCAGCATGCGCCGCTTCCTGGACGATCTGCGCGACAAGGGCTTCGCCTTCGCCCTGGACGATTTCGGCAGCGGCTACAACTCCTTCCACTACATGCGCGAGCTGCACTTCGACTACGTGAAGATCGACGGCGCCTTCGTCTCCAACATCCTCAACTCGCGGGTGGACCACGCGCTGGTGCGCAATCTGGTCAACCTCTGCCGGGAGCTGGGGATGCTGACCATCGCCGAGTTCGTGGAGTCCGAGGCGGTGCTCGACGCCCTGCGCGCCACCGGGGTGGACTACGCCCAGGGCTTCCACCTGTCGGTGCCGGAGCCGACCGTCACGTAGACGGGGCGGTCAGGTCCCGGGGGCCGGCTCCAGGCGCATGAAGATGCTGCAGGCCGCATCCATGGGCCAGAGCAGCAGGGTGCCGTCCATGCTCCCGGCCAGGGCCCAGTGGCCGTCCGGGCTGAAGGTGACGCTGGTGAGCAGGTCGGCGTCGGGGTGGATCCGGTTGCCGCGGTTGAGGATGTGCGCCAGCACCACTTCGTGCATCACCCGACGCCCCTTGCCCTCGACATGGACCAGAGTGACCTCGCTCTCGCCCTCGAAGTGGTCGAAGGCGGTGGTCAGCAGCCACTGACTGTCGGGACTGAAGGCCAGCGAGGTCACGATGTCGTGCTCCGAGGCCACGGTATATTCGCGCAGCCGTTTCTGGGTCGCCGTCTCCCAGATCCGGATGCGTCCATCCTGGCCGCCGCTGGCGAAGCGTTTGCCGTCGGGGCTGAACGCCACGGTGTGAACCCCGGCCTCGTGGGCCTTGAGCTTCGCCACCAGGGCACCGTCGGCGAGGTCCCAGAGCATCACCCGGCGATCGAGGGAGCCGGAGAGGCCGTAGCGACCATCGGGGCTGTAGGCCACCGAGTAGACATCGCCGGTGTGGTGCTCGAAGCTGCGGATCAGCTCGCCCCGTTTCAGGTCCCACAGGATCATGGTGTTGTCGGAGGCGCCGGAGAGGGCGCGCTTGCCGTCCGGCCCGAAGGCAACGCTGTGGACGGCTTCGAGGTGGGCGTCGAGGATGTGAACGGGGCGGCCCTTGGCGGCATCCCAGAGCCGCACCGTGTGATCGAAGGAACCGGTGAGGACCCGCCGCCCGTCGGGGCTGAAGGCCACCGAGTGGACGTTGCCCTCGTGGCCGGTGAAGGTGCGCACCCCCTGGCCGGTGCTCAGGTCCAGCAGGCGCGTACTGCTGTCCATGGAACCGGAGAGGGCGTGGCGGCCGTCGGGGGCGAAGGCCACCGAGAGTACCCCGCTCTCGTGGCCGGGGGTGAAGGCCTGGGGTTCCGTGGCGACCTCGCAGAGGAAGTCGCTCGTGTTCGGGGTCCTACCGCCGCCGAACAGGCGTCCGAGCCAGCTGTCGATGCCGTTGCCGCCCATGTTCGCATCCTCTTCGAGGGGCGCACGCCCAGTGAACCGACAGAAAGCGTACATCAAATCCGTCAGGTGTGGAAACGGCCGGACCAGCGGTATCTTTTGCTTCATCAGCGGTTGTTTACTCGCCTGCCTCCCCCGTCATGGCCACATTGACGCCTCCCTCGCTCGGGGAGATACTGCATGAAAGGTGTGAAATGGTTCACATTGTGCGGACTGTGAGGGGTCACCATGGCGGCGTGGGGCTACGGGCTGCGAGCCAAATCGATGCTGGCGCTGGTCATCGCCTGTCTGCTGGCGTTGTTGCCGCTGGGTCTGGTCGGCTGGCAGGTGATGGACGGGATCCGGGGCCATTTCGGCGAATCCTATGCCCGCAACGTCACCGAACTCAGCGCCCGCAACGTGCTCGCCCCAGTGACCCGCGATCTGGCGCTCTCCCGCCGTCTCGCCGATTCCACCCTGGCCGAGGCGATGCTGCGCCACGAGGAGGATCCGGTCCACCGGGCGCGCTTCTTTCGCGAGGCGGAGCGCTACCGGGACGACTTCCGCGACGCCAACTACTTCCTCATCAGCGCCGCGACCCGCCACTATTACACCAATGACGCCGAGAGCGAATACAGCGAGGCGCCCCGCTATACCCTCGACCCGGAGAATCCCGACGACGCCTGGTTCTTCAACATCATGGCGGGAGACGAGGTGCTCAACATCAACGTCAATCCGGATGCCGAGCTGGCGGTGACCCGGGTCTGGTTGAACGTGGTGGTACGAGACGAGGCGGGGGAACGCCTGGGCATGGCCGGCACGGGGCTGGAACTCGACGAGTTCCTGGCGCGCTTCGTGGACAACCGCGAGGCTGGCGTCACGCCCATGATCCTCGATAACGACGGCGCCATCCAGGCCCACCCGGACCCGGAACGCATCGCCTACGGCACGGCGGCCGGCGAGGTCGACCCGGCGCAGGTCCTGCCGCGGCAGCTGGCGGCGGACGATCGCGACGCGCTGCGGGAGGCCATGCGCCGAGCCGAGGCGGCGCCGGGGGAGGTCGAGCTGGTTCGCGCCGGGCTGGGCGGCCGCGAGCAGTTGCTGGCGCTGACCTTCGTGGAGGAGCTGGATTGGCACGTCGTCAATGCGGTGGACCTCCAGGTGGCGAACGTGGTGGAGGGGCCCTGGATGCGCACGGCGGTCGCGGCCCTGCTGGTGACCCTGCTGGTGCTGATGGCCGCCTTCGCCTACGGCGTTGACCGGGTGGTGCTGCGGCCACTGCGCCGGCTCAACGATTCGGCGAAGGCGCTGGCCGAGGGGCGCTACGATGTCGATCTGCCGGCCCAGAGTCGTGATGAGCTGGGGGATCTCGGTCGCGCCTTCGGGACCATGGCCGAGCAGGTCCGCGACCATACCGAGGCACTGGAACAGCGGGTCGAGGAGCGCACCCGGGCGCTGGAGCAGGCCAACCGGGAGATGGCGGCGAGCCAGAAGACCATCAGCGACTCCATCGACTACGCCAGCGTCATCCAGCGGGCGCTGCTGCCCGATGCCCAGATGGCCGAGAGCCTGGGCGAGCACTTCGTCCTCTGGCATCCGCGCGATGGCGTCGGCGGCGACTTCTATCTCTTCCGGCGGGACGAGACCGGCTATCTGGTGGGCGTGGTGGACTGCGCCGGCCACGGTGTCCCCGGGGCGCTGATGACCATGCTGGCGCGGGCCGCCTTCACCGAGGCGATGAACCGCATCGGCATCACCTCGCCGGCGGCACTCCTGACCCAGGCGGACGCCAGCCTGCGGGAGATGGTCCTGCAGTCGGAGATGCCGTCGTCGGTGGCCACCAACCTCGACGCCGGTCTGGTCTACCTGGATACCCGCCACGGCCACCTGCGCTTTGCCGGGGCGCGCATCGGTCTGCACTGGAGCGATGGCACCAATGTCGAGGAGATCCGCGGTGGTCGCCGCGCCCTCTGCGACCGGCGCCAGGGGAGCTACCGTGACTACACCATGGAGGCCGACCCCCGGGTGACGTACTATATGGTCACCGATGGCTATCTGGACCAGGCCGGCGGTGAACACGGCTTCGGTTTCGGCAACACGCGCTTCGCCGAGCTGCTGCGTGCCCACGCCCGGCAACCCCTGGAGGAACAGGCGGTGGCGCTGGAGCGCGAACTGGCCGACTATCGCGGCGAGCATGACCAGCGTGACGACATTACCGTCCTCTCCTTCCGCTTCGATCCCATGGAGATCCCGGCATGAGTGAATTCGATCTGTTCGGCCTGCGCGAGCACTTCCAGAGGCAGGGGATCATGCTCTGCTTCAACGGCCCCATCTCGCGCAGCCTCATCGAGGAGGTCGGCAATGCCCTGAAGAACTACATGGAGGCGGAGGCCGCGGCGCCCTCGGCGGTGATGGATGTCTTCGGCGTCTACGTGGAGATGACCCAGAACATTCGCCACTACGCCACGCGCATGGGCTACGGTGACGCCCTCAGCGCGGCGACGGTGGTGGTGGCTCGGGATGCCGAGGGGCACTACGTGGTCGAGGCCGGCAACGTGGTCGAGGCCGCCGACGGCGACTGGCTGGTCGGGCGTGTTCGGGAGCTGGGCGCCATGGATCGGGCGGCGCTGAAGGCCGCCTACAAGTCGCAACTGCGCGAGCCCCGCGAGAGGGGCGCCATGAGCGGCGCCGGTCTGGGGCTCATCGATATGGCCCGCAAGGCCTGCGCCCCGCTGGTCGCCTCGTCGGAGGCCGTCGACGAGGGGCGCGCCTTCTTCAGCCTGCGGGCCGTTATCTGAACCCTGTCGCTCTGCAAAAGGTCGAACCCATCATGCAAGCACTGAACATCGAGCAGACCAAGTCCACACCGGCGATCCGGACCGACGAACAGGCCGGCTGTCTCTTCATGGCGGGGGACTCCTATCCCGAGAACTCCTTCGAGTTCTTCGGCGACGTCATCGCCTGGGTCCGGGCCTACCTCGACGAGCGTACGGAACCCCTCACCCTGGAGCTGCGGTTGGCCTACCTGAACACTAGCTCCGTGCGGGCGATGCTCGACATCTTCGACCTGCTCGAAGAGGCCCACGGGCGGGGCCGCGAGGTGGCGGTGCACTGGTACTACGACCCGCGCAACGAGCGGGTGGCCGAGCTGGCGGACGAGTTCAAGGAGGACTGCACCTTCCCGTTCGCCATCCGGAGCGAGGAGTCGGCCACGTGAACGGCCGGGGGGGTCGTGGCGACCGCGAGGGCGAACTCCTGGAGGCCGTGGCCCGGGTGCTCGCCGACCCGGCGCATGATGACGACCCCCTGCGCGGCCTCATGAGTGATCTCTTTGAACTCTCCACTCGTCAGCGCGAGCGGATGGAGCGGCTGATCCGGCTCTCCGACGGCTTCCAGGACGTCTATCGCGCGCGCAACGAGACCCTGGCCACCTCCTACGACCGCCACCTGCGCCGGCTGGAGCGGCTGGTCCGGATCTCCGATCGCTATCAGGAGAACCTGCGCGAGCTCAACGAGTCGCTGCGCGAGGCGGCCCTGAAGGACCAGCTGACCGGGCTGGGCAATCGCCGCTACCTGCTGGAGCGACTCAACGAGGAGATGGACCGGCGCGGGCGTCAGGGCACCTCGCTGGGCCTGGCGATCCTCGATATCGACCACTTCAAGGCGGTCAACGACGCCTTCGGTCACGATGTCGGTGATCAGCTGCTCTGTGCCATCGCCGGGGCCATCCAGGACAGCCTGCGGGAATACGACATCTGTGGCCGCTGGGGAGGCGAGGAGTTCCTGCTGGTCTTCCCCGAGGCCGACGGGCGGCAGGCCGCCGAGGTCTGCGAACGGGTCCGCGCGGCCATCGGCACCATCGCCTGCCGCGCGGTGGCGGAGGGGGAGCGGGCGCGCATCACCGCCAGCGTCGGTCTGGTGGAGGTGGTCGACGGAGAGGAGGGCATGGAGGCCATCAACCGCGCCGACAGCCTGCTGCTCGCCGCCAAGGATGCCGGACGCGATCGGGTGCTGGTGGGCGGGGAGATCCAGGCCGTCGGCTAATCCCGGGATTCGGCGTTCAGCCAGTCGATGAAGTCGTCGACGGACTGCGGCCGCGCCACGTGGTAGCCCTGGACCTGGTGGGATCCCTTGGCGCGCAGCAGGTCCAGCTGCTCCAGCGTCTCCACGCCCTCGGCCACCACTCGCAGGCCGAGCCCCACCCCGAGATCGATGGCCGCCGCGACGATGCAGGCCCCCGAGACCCCGGCGTCGATGTCGTCGATGAAGCTCTTGTCGATCTTCAGCGTGTTCACCGGGAAGTGGCGCAGGTAGGCCAGCGATGAGTAGCCGGTGCCGAAGTCGTCGATGGCGAGGTGGACGCCGAGGCCGCGCAGCTCCTCGAGGATCCGGCGTACATCGTCGACGTCGTGCATCAGCATCCCCTCGGTGATCTCCAGCTCCAGTCGCTCCGGGGGGAGTCCGTGGCGCTCCAGGGTCTCGCGGATGGTGTCGGTGAGCCGGGGGTGCTGGAACTGGCGGGCGGAGAGGTTCACGGCGCACTGCAACCGCTCCCCGGTCTGCGCCTCGAGGGCCAGGGTGTCGGCCACGGCGCGATCCAGGATCCATTCACCCAGGGGGGTGATCAGGCCGATGTCCTCGGCCAGCGGGATGAAATCCGCGGGCGGGATGAAGCCGTCGGCCGTCGGCCAGCGCAGCAGGGCCTCGATGCCGTCCACGCGGTTCGTCGCCAGATCCAGCTTGGGCTGATAGTGGAGCCGGAAGTCGCCGTCGGCCATGGCCCGGCGCATGCGCGCCTCCAGGCGCACACGCTGGGCGCTGCTCTCGTTCAGGTCCTCCGAGAAGAACAGGTAGCCGCCGCGCCCGGTCTCCTTCTGCCGTGCCAGGGTGGCCTCGGCGCACTGCAGCAGGCCGTCGGCGGTCTCGGCATTGTCCGGGTAGACGGCGATCCCCATGCTGGCGGAGACGTAGACCTCCTCGTCCTCGATCCGGAAGGGCTGCTCCAGCGCCGCCAGCAGCCGGTCGGCCACCACACCGGCGTCGTCGGGCTTGCGCAGCTCCCCGAGGACGAAGGCGAAGTCGTCGCCGCTCATCCGCGAGACCATGTCGGCGTTGCGCTCCAGCCGGTTCTCCTGCTGGGCCATCAGATCGGTGCGGCGGATGCAGCCCTCGAAGCGCTGCGCCACCTCCTGGAGCAGGCGATCACCGGCGGCGAAGCCGAAGGTGTCGTTGATGGCGCGGAAGCGGTCCAGGTTCAGCAGGATCAGGCCGGTGGAGCTGTTGTGCCGGTTGGCGACATTGAACTCGTGGGCCAGCCGGTTGCGAAAGAGCAGCCGGTTCGGCAGTTCGGTGAGGGCGTCGTAGTGGGTCAGGCGATCCAGCTGGGCCTCGGTCCGGCTCTGGCTGGAGAGGTCCTGGAGCAGGCCGAGATAGTGGAGCGGGCGGCCATGGGCGTCGGTGAAGCGGTGGATGGTCAGGTGGACCAGCCAGGAGGCCCCGTCGACCCCGCGGTCCCAGATCTTGCCGGACCAGCAGCCGTCGCGCTCCAGGACCTCCCAGAGCTGGTCGTAGAACGCCTGGTCATGGTGCCCCGACTGCAGCAGGCGCGGTGTATGGCCGACGAGCTCATCGGCGCTGTAGCCGGTCAGGGTCTCGTAGGCGGGATTGACGTACTGGATGATGTTGTCGGCGTCGGTGATCACCACGGCCTGGGCCAGCTCGCTGATGGCGCATTCCAGGATCCGCAGCCGTTCCCGGGGATCCAGTTCGGGCAGGATGGTGTCGACGGGCGGGGCGAACATGGGCGAGCTCCTTCGCGGTCCTGTGGGGGGGCCGGTGTCCGGGCCCGTCCCGTGATCCTAGGCCGCGAACGCGGGAAATTACAAGGCTTCCGGAAATGTCGGGGCGTTGCCCCGTGTCGGAGGCCTGTGCCGGCGAAGGGGCGGCATTCGCCCTCCGGTTCCATGGGCCGAACATCGGGGTCGCGAAAAATGTAGAAAATGACATATTTCGGGTAAGAAAAATAAAGATCCTGATTAAATGCAGAATATCGGCGGTTTGACGGTCGCGGGAGCGGCAACTATCGTATTAGCCGTGAGCGTGCCTGTTTCCCGTGAGACGGCCGTTTGCCGCATGTACCCATGCGAGTGGTGTTGATGTTAAAGGGTGTTCGTGAATACATGTTTTCCGGCGCGTTTTTCATTGATTCCTGAAAACCGGTGGGATTGCGTCGCAAAGCGCGGCGCGCCCGAGCGAGGAAGATCCATGACCGAACACAGCCGGCTCCCGGAGCACATCGATCTCATCGCCCTCACCGAGACGGTGGGCGGTGACGTCGAGGTCCTCCGGCGCCTTTTCCGCCAGATAGGCCAGGACCTGCCCGGCCGTCTCGAAGCCCTGGACCGCGCCCTGGGCTCGGGTGATGCCGAGGCGTTGCGGGCCGAGGCCCACTCCTCCAAGGGGTTTCTCGCCAGCATCCAGGCTCGGCGGGCACGACACGTAGCCGAGGCGGTGGACGAGGCCGCACGGCGAGCCGACCTCGAGGAGGTCGCAAAGCGCGCTGGTGAACTGCACCGTGAGAGCGAGGACCTGTTGCGGGCCCTCGATGTCTGGCAGCGCGAGAACGGTGAGGGAGCAGGCACAGGGGGTGTCCGGAGCGAAACCCCGGCATGAGCGCCGTGGAAGCACTGACGGCCCTGGCCGACAGCAGCCAGGCGCTCATCTGTCTGTATGACGGGGCGGGGCAATGCCGCCACGCCGTCGGCCAGAGCTGGGAGCTGCTGGGCTACACCCCTGAAGAGGTGCGCGACGGCGATCTGCGCGCCCTGCTGCATCCGCACGAGGACGCCGAGGTGCTGGCACGCCTGCGCGGGCGCGC
>CAZGJO010000021.1:0-18050 GCA_964525685.1 uncultured Ectothiorhodospiraceae bacterium
CAAATCGGCCCAGGTGCCGCTGCACGTCTGGCTGCCGGACTCCATGGAAGGCCCGACGCCCATCTCCGCGCTGATCCACGCCGCGACCATGGTCACCGCCGGTATCTACATGGTGGCCCGGATGTCGCCGTTGTATGAGCTCTCCGAGGTGGCGCTCTCGGTGGTCCTGATCATCGGCGCCATCACGGCCCTGTTCATGGGGCTGCTCGGGCTGGTGCAGAACGACATCAAGCGCGTGGTCGCCTATTCGACGCTGTCGCAGCTGGGCTACATGACCGCCGCCCTCGGGGCGTCGGCCTATGCCGCCGGGGTCTTCCACCTGATGACCCACGCCTTCTTTAAGGCGCTGCTCTTCCTGGCCGCCGGCTCGGTGATCATCGCCATGCATCACATCCAGGACATGCGTCAGATGGGCGGGCTCAAGAAGTACATGCCGGTGACCTACTGGACCATGCTCATCGGCGCACTGGCCCTCATCGGGTTCCCCGGGTTTGCCGGCTTCTTCTCCAAGGACGCCATCATCGAGGCGGTGGGGTACTCGGAGATCGTCGGCAGCAACGTGGCCTACATCGCCCTGCTCATCGGGGTCTTCATTACCGCACTGTACACCTTCCGGATGTTCTTCATGGTCTTCCACGGCCAGGAGCGCATGGACGAGCACACCCGCTCACACCTTCACGAATCGCCGAAGGTGGTGACGGTGCCGTTGGTGCTGCTGGCCATCCCGTCGGTGATCATCGGCGCGATCTATGTGGGGCCGATGCTCTTCGGTGACTTCTACCAGGGGATCATCCATGTGGATCCGGCCAACGACACCCTGGCGCGGCTCGGTGCGCACTTCGACGGGGTGTTGAGCTTCCTCGTGCACGGCTTCCAGGCACCGGCGGTCTATCTCGCCCTGCTGGGTGTACTGGCCGCATGGTTCCTCTACATGAAGCGGACCGACATCCCCGCCATCATCTCCGAGCGGCTGCGTCCGATCCGGGTGGTGCTGGAGCGCAAGTACGGCTTTGACGACTTCAACGAAGTCGCCTTCGGCGGTGGCTCCCGGGGTCTCGGTCGGCTGCTCTGGCGGGTGGGCGACGTGCGCCTCATCGACGGTCTGATCGTCAATGGCGCGGCCCGTGTGGTGGGCTGGGTGGCGGCGACGTTCCGCCACGTCCAGTCCGGTTTCCTCTATCACTATGCCTTCGCGATGATGATCGGCCTGCTGGCTCTGTTCATCGTCTACGTGCTGTAGGCGCGGGTCGACAATAAAAGGTAGTCATAGATGCTTTCAGAGCTGCCCATTCTGAGTCTCGTCATCTGGACCCCGATCATCGGCGGTTTGCTGGTGCTCGCTGCGGGCGGGGACAAGAACGCCCTGGAGGCCCGGGTCCTCGCCCTGCTCGTGGCACTGGTGACCCTGGGACTGTCGATCCCGCTGTGGTTCGGTTTCGACCGCTCCACCGCGGGCATGCAGTTCGTGGAGTTCGCGCCCTGGATCGACGCCTTCAACATCAACTACCACCTCGGGGTCGACGGGATCTCCATGCCGCTGATCCTGCTCACGGCGTTCGCCACGCTGCTGGTGATCATCGCCGGGTGGGAGGTGATCAAGTACCGCGCCGCGCAGTACATGGGCGCCTTCCTGATCATGGAGGGGCTGATGATCGGGGTCTTCTCGGCCCTCGATTCCATGCTCTTCTATGTCTTCTGGGAGGCGATGCTCATCCCGATGTTCATCATCATCGGGATCTGGGGCGGGCCGCGGCGCGTCTACGCGACCATCAAATTCTTCCTGTACACCTTCTTCGGTTCGGTGTTCATGCTGGTGTCGCTGCTCTACATGTACAGCCAGTCGGGCAGCTTCGCCATCCTGGACTTCCACGGCCTGCAGCTGGGCTACATGGAGCAGATGCTGATCTTCATCGCCTTCCTGCTGGCGTTCGCCGTGAAGATCCCGATGTGGCCGGTGCACACCTGGCTGCCCGACGCCCACGTCGAGGCGCCCACCGGCGGCTCGGTGATCCTGGCGGCGATCATGCTCAAGCTGGGCGCTTACGGCTTCCTGCGCTTCAGCCTGCCGATCACCCCGGATGCCAGTGCGGCGCTGGACGTCTTCATGATCGTCCTGTCGCTCATCGCGGTGGTCTACATCGGGTTCGTGGCGCTGGTGCAGGAGGACATGAAGAAGCTCATCGCCTATTCGTCCATCTCCCACATGGGCTTCGTGACCCTGGGCTTCTTCATCATCTTCGCCATCTACGAGTCCACCGGCAGCTGGAACGGTGCGGCCATGGGCGTCGAGGGCGCCATGGTGCAGATGATCTCCCACGGGTTCGTCTCCGCCGGCATGTTCCTGGCGGTGGGGGTCCTCTACGACCGCCTGCACAGCCGCAACATCAGTGACTATGGCGGCGTGGTGAACACCATGCCGGTCTTCGCCACCTTTGCGGTGCTGTTCGCCATGGCCAACGCCGGCCTGCCGGGTACCTCCGGCTTCGTCGGCGAGTTCATGGTCATCCTCAGCGCCTTCAAGGCGAATCCGTGGTACGCCTTCCTGGCGGCGACCACCCTGATCATTGGCGCGGCCTATACCCTGTGGATGATCAAGCGGGTGATCTTCGGCAGCGTCACCAACGAGAAGGTGGCCGAACTCCAGGACATCAATGCCCGGGAGTTCCTGGTCCTGGGCCTGCTGGCCTTCTTCGTGCTGTTGCTCGGTGTCTGGCCGGCGCCGTTGCTGGAAGTCATGCACGCGACGGTCCATAACCTGCTGGACCATGTGGCCCAGTCCAAGCTGTAAGCGAGAGAGCGCACCATGATTCTAGAGTCCACAGACTTTCTGACCGCGCTGCCTGAGCTGTTCCTGCTGGGCATGGTCTGCCTGATCCTCCTCATCGACCTGTTCCTCACCGACAGGAGCCGGTCGGTGACCTACCTGCTCTCCCAGGTGGCCCTGGTCGGAACCGCGATCATCACCCTCGGCATGAGCGAGACCTATCAGGGCCTGGCCTTCAACGAGATGTACATCCGCGACGCCATGGCCGATCTGCTGAAGGCGTTCGTCTATCTCTCGGTGTTCGTGGTGTTCCTCTACGCCCGTCCCTACCTGCGGGATCGGGCCATGCTCAAGGGCGAGTTCTACCTGCTGGGCCTCTTCGCCACCCTCGGGATGATGGTGCTGATCTCGGCCAATACCCTGCTGGTGGTCTACCTGGGTCTGGAACTGCTCTCCCTGTCGCTGTACGCCATGGTGGCGATGAATCGCCGCTCGTCCATGGCGTCCGAGGCCGCCATGAAGTACTTCATCCTGGGTGCGCTCGCGTCGGGGATGCTCCTCTACGGCATGTCGATGGTCTACGGGGCCACCGGCGCACTCAACCTGGCCGAGATCAACGCCGCCGTGGCCAGTGGCGAGGCCAACGAGACCATCATGATCTTCGGTCTGGTCTTCCTCATCGTCGGGCTGGCCTTCAAGCTGGGTGCCGTGCCGTTCCACATGTGGGTGCCGGATGTCTATCACGGCGCCCCCACGGCGGTGACCGCGTTCATCAGTACGGCGCCGAAGATCGCCGCGTTCGCCATGGCCATGCGGCTGCTGGTGGACGGACTGGACGGGCTGCACGAGCAGTGGCAGGGCATGCTCATCGCCCTGGCCGTCCTCTCGATGGCGGTGGGCAACGTGCTCGCCATTGCACAGCAGAACCTCAAGCGCATGCTCGCCTATTCGACCATCGCGCACATGGGGTTCATCCTGCTGGGGCTGATGACCGCCCAGGACACCGGCTACGCCTCGGCGATGTTCTACACCATCGCGTACGCCCTGATGGGTCTGGGTGGTTTCGGCGTCATCATGCTGCTCTCGCGCACCGGACACGAGGCGGAAACCCTCGAGGACTTCAAGGGTCTCAATGAGCGCAGCCCCTGGTTCGCCGGCATGATGCTGATCGTCATGTTCTCCATGGCCGGTGTGCCGCCGTTCCTCGGCTTCTGGGCCAAGGTGGCGGTGCTGCAGGAGGTGGTTGCGGCCGGCTTCGTCTGGCTGGCGGTGCTGGCCGTGATCTTCTCCATCATCGGCGCCTTCTACTACCTGCGGGTGGTGAAGCACATGTACTTCGACAAGCCGAAGGACAACGGGGCCCTGGTGGCCGACGGCGACATGCGTGTGCTGTTGTCCGCCAACGGCCTCGCGGTGCTGGGCCTGGGGCTCTTCCCCGGGGCCCTCATGGCGCTCACCCTGTCCGCCTTCGGGCTGTGAGGGACGAATGGATACGCAGACCCTGATCATCGCGCTGTTGATCATCGCCCTGGTGGCCGCCAATCTGCCGTGGCTCAGCGAGCGCAACTTCTTCCTCTGGGCTCCGGCGGACGGCCACAAGCGCGTCTGGATGCGGTTGCTGGAATGGCTGGTGCTCTACGGCGTGGTCGGCATCCTGGCCCTGGGCCTCGAGAATGCGGCACGTGGTGATGTCTACCCGCAGCAGTGGGAGTTCGTGGTGGTCACCCTGTCGCTGTTCGCCGTGTTTGCCGCCCCCGGCTTCATCTATCGCCATCAGTTGCGCCACTACCTGCAGCGGCGGTCGCGTCACGGCTGAGCTAGCGGCCGGGCTTGCAAAGGCTGGCCGGTTTTCGTACAATGCGCAGCATCCGTTGCGGGGTGGAGCAGTTCGGTAGCTCGTCGGGCTCATAACCCGAAGGTCGCAGGTTCAAATCCTGCCCCCGCTACCAGATATCAAAAGAAGGGCCGCGTCCTCAGGGGCGCGGCCCTTCTTTATTCTGCGGTCGGTACCACCAGCGGGACCGGGACGTGGAGGACGGCGGCAAAGGCGCGCAGCAGTTCCGCCTCGGAGACGTTGACCTGACCGTTGTGACTGATGGTGGCCAGCATCGCCTCGAGGAGCTGATTCTTGTGCGCCGGAGAGAGTCGGTCCAGGCGGGGCAGGGCGTCGCCGAGGCCGACCGCCCAGTCGGCGGGGAAGTTGTAGGGCGGTGGCGTGTTGTCCCGGTAGAGCCGGGCCATGCCGTTGGCATAGGCGGCGGCCACCGTCTCGTCATCGTCGGAGCCCGCCCGGGCCATCACCGAGAGCAGCAGCTGGATCCCGGCGACGGCCTCGCGATCGAGTCCGCCGCGGCCACCCCCCTGGCGCGACGGGTTGAGGATGTCGCGCATGTGGGCGTCGAACAGGTGGCCCAGGGCGAATTCAAACGGCGAGATGCGCCCGTCGGCGGAGACCAGCTCACCCAGGGTCCCGCGCAGGTTCTGGAGCTGCTGGGCCGGCCGGTGGCGCAGGGCCGGGAGGGCGATTTCGACAAGCGGCAGGCGCTGAGCAGGGGTCAGTTCGAACGAGGCCGCCAGCCAGTCCTCCAGGGTCTCCCGAGCGGTCCGGCCCCAGGCGCGCTGGGCGATGTCCAGTTGGTCCGACCGCACCGCCTCGTCGTCACTGAGCAGGGTGTAGGCCACCGCCAGATGGGCCTCCTCCCCGTGGCTCGCTTCGCGCAAGGGCTCGGGGAGGGAGTCGAGCAGCTCCCGCGCCTGACGCTGGCGGGCCTCATCGGGGTTGTCGACGTCGGCGAGGATGGCCCCCAGCAAGGCCCCTTCGGGCAGGCCGTCGGTGCCGGGGAGCCGACCGAAGCCGGGGATGTGGAGGCCGCCGCCCTGGTCCTGTTCCGCGGCCTCGGCGCGGCGCTCCTCCTCGGCGGCGCGGCGGCGTTCGGCGCGTTCATCCCGCTGCTGTTCCCGCTTCGCCAGCTCCTCCAGATCGCGCTCGGGGTCGAAGTTCGGCTCGATGGCCTGGATCCGTTCGGTGAGCGGCGGGTGTGTGGCCAGCAGGCCGCTCATGGACTTGAATCCGGAGGCGATGAGCATGTGGCTGACCTCTTCGGTCTCCGGCGACTCCAGGCGTGATCCCTGGCTGTGCAGCGCGATCTTCTTCAGTGCCCCCCCGATCCCCTCGGGGTTGCGGGTGAACTGGACCGCCGAGGCGTCGGCGAGATATTCGCGCTGGCGTGAGACCGCCGCCTTGATCAGCCGACCGAAGAGCACCCCAAGGAACCCGACCACCAGCAGGGCGGCTCCCATGGCCGCCACCGCCATGGCCACCTGCTGACTGTCGCGGTCGCGCCCACCGAAATAGAGGGCGCGCACCATGAAACGGCCGATGATGGTGAGCACCAGCAGACCGAACAGGACCCCCATCAGGCGGATGTTCAGGCGCATGTCGCCATTGAGGACATGGCTGAACTCGTGGGCCACGACGCCCTTGAGCTCGTCTCGATCCAGCCTCTCCAGGGTCCCCCGGGTGACGGCAATGGCGGCATCCCCGGTACCGTAACCCGCCGCAAAGGCGTTGATCCCCGCTTCCTCTTCCAGGATGTAGACGTCCGGCATCGGGGTACCGGAGGCCAGCGAGACCTCCTCGACCACATTGAGCAGCCGCCGCTTGAGGGGGTCTCGGCTGTCGGGCGTGACCCGGGTCCCCCCGAGCATCTCGGCCACCTGGCTCCCGCCACTGGAGAGGCTGGCGATGCGGAACAGGCTGGCGAGGAGGATGCCGCCGACCACCAGGGCGGCGGTGATCAGCAGGAGATCGAGGTTGGCTCTCACCCATGCCCCGGGGCCGGCATCGGGACCAGCCGGCGGGGGCTCACCGAGGAAGACCAGGGCGACCACCGCCACGACCCCGGCGAGGGCGATGACACCCAGAAGGAAGAAGAGGACCAGCCAGTGGCTGGTCCGCCGGGCGCGGTCCTGATGCTCGTAGAAGTTCATGACCGGCGCGCCCTCACGTGAACGAGACGCTCGGCGCCTCGCGCATGGCCGGATCCTCGATCTCCAGCGGGGTCGCCGCGCGGAAATTGAACATCGACGCGATGAGGTTGTTGGGGAAGATCTCCCGGGCGGTGTTGTAGTTCATCACCGCGTCGTTGTAGCCCTGACGGGCGTAGGCGACCCGGTTCTCGGTGGTGGTCAGCTCCTCGGTGAGCTGCATCATGTTCTCGTTGGCCTTGAGATCGGGGTAGTTCTCCGACAGGGCGAACAGGCGACCCAGTGCGCCACTGAGCCCCTGTTCCGCCTGGCCGAGCTGCTGCATGCTGGCCGGGTCCATGGGGTCGCGCTCCGCCTTCTCCAGACCGCTGACCGCCTGGTTGCGCGCCTCGATGACCTCGGTGAGGGTCTCGCGTTCGTGCTGCATGTAGCCCTTGGCCGTCTCCACCAGGTTGGGGATCAGGTCGTGGCGACGGTGGAGCTGGACATCGATCTGGGCGAAGGCGTTCTCGACCCGGTTACGATGGGTCACCAGGCGGTTGTAGATGAGGATACCGCCGATGAGCAGTATCGCGATGACGACAATCGGAATGATCCAGTCCACGGCGGTTCCCCGTCTCCTGCGAAATTCGCCCGAATCTAAGGCGCCGCGCACGTGGCTGTCAAATGGCGCATTTGACGATGGCGGGGGCGGACCAATATACTGCGCGTTGCTGGTCGGCGATCGGAAGGGATGATGATCGGGGACGCTGGCCACGACCGACGGACCAGGCGGCGCCATGAGGGCGCGCCGGTTCGCACAGGAAGCGTCGTACCGACCGGGCCCCTGAAGGGGCCTTTTTTGTAGTGGGCCCGTGGGCCCATTTTTTGTTTCAGGGACCTATGCGACAGGCATCACCGGCAGTTCAGAACGTTGTGGCCCCGGCCGTTGCCGGCCTCGGCTACGAGTGTCTCGGTATCGAGATGGTCAGCGAGCGCGGGACCACGCTGCGCGTCTACATCGACAGCCCCGACGGCATCACCGTCGAGGACTGCGAACAGGCGAGCCGCCAGATCAGTGCCGCGCTGGACGTGGAGGATCCCGTCTCGGGGGAGTATCACCTGGAGGTCTCCTCCCCGGGACTCGACCGGCCGCTGTTCACCGCCGAGCAGTTCGCCCGCTTCATCGGCGAGACGGTGCGGCTGAAGCTGGCCGCGCCGGATGCATTCGGTCAGCGCCGGTTCCACGGGCCCATCCTCTCTGTCACGGGGGACGAGGTCTGTATCGATTTCGAAGGTGAAGAGCGCTGCTTCTCGGTGGATGCCATCGACACGGCGCGACTGGTGCCGCAGGTATGAAGCGGGCCGGTGATACGGGAAATGTCGGGCCGGGGATCGCCCGGTCGAACGGAGAAAGCTCAAGCAGGGGCAGGGTATGAACAAAGACATCTTGCTGGTGGTGGATGCCGTCTCCAACGAGAAGGGCGTCGAGCAGGAAATCATCTTCGAGGCCATCGAGGCGGCACTGGCCACGGCCACCAAGAAACGCTACGGCGGCGATGTCGACATTCGGGTCGACATCGATCGGGCGTCCGGCGATTACAACACCTACCGCCGCTGGTGCGTGGTGGGTGACGAAGAGGTCGAGGCGCCGGAGCGCGAGATCACCTACAGCGCGGCGCAGGAGTACGCCGAGCGCCCCATCGAGCTGGGCGAGTTCATCGAGGAAGAGGTGGAATCGGTGGAGTTCGGGCGCATCGCCGCCCAGACCGCCAAGCAGGTCATCGTCCAGAAGGTGCGCGAGGCCGAACGGGCCCAGATCGTCGAGGAGTTCCGCGATCGGGTCGGCGAGCTCATCCACGGACGCGTGAAGCGCGTGGAGCGCGGCAACGTGATCATGGAGATCGACGGTGGCGTCGAGGCGATCATCCCGCGCGAGGACGTCATCCCGCGCGAATCCATCCGCACCGGCGACCGCGTGCGTGGCTACCTCAAGGATGTGCGGCACGAGCCGCGCGGTCCGCAGCTGTTCGTCAGCCGCACCGCGCCGGAGTTCCTCATCGAACTCTTCCGGCTGGAGGTGCCGGAGATCGGTGACGGCGTCATCGATCTCCTCAGCGCCTCCCGCGACCCCGGTTCGCGCGCCAAGATCGCCGTGCTGACCCGCGACCAGCGCATCGACCCGGTGGGCGCCTGCGTCGGTATGCGCGGCTCCCGCGTCCAGGCGGTCTCCAACGAACTCAACGGCGAGCGCGTCGACATCGTCCTCTGGGACGAGAACCCGGCGCAGTTCGTCATCAACGCCATGGCGCCTGCCGACGTGGTCTCCATCGTCGTCGACGAGGACGCCCACAGCATGGACGTGGCGGTGGCCGAGGAGCAGCTTTCCCAGGCCATCGGCCGCGGCGGCCAGAACGTCCGCCTCGCCTCCCAGCTCACCGGCTGGGACATCAACGTGATGTCGGAGGAGGCCGCGCAGGAGAAGACCGAACAGGAGACCGAACGGCTCTTCAACCTCTTCATGGAGGGCCTCGACGTCGATGAGGACGTCGCCGAGATCCTGGTTCGCGAGGGCTTCTCCAGCCTCGAGGAGGTCGCCTACGTGCCGGTCTCCGAGATGATCGAGATCGAGGAATTCGATGAGGAGATCGTCAACGAGCTGCGCGAGCGCGCCCGTGATGCCCTGCTGACCCGCGCCATGAGTGGCGGCGGTGACGACGACCACGGCGCCGAGCCCGAGGACGATCTCCTCGGCATGGACGGTATGGACGAAGAGACGGCCCGCGCCCTGGCGGCACGGCGCATCTGCACCATGGACGAGCTGGCCGAGCAGGCGGTGGACGACCTGATGGATATCGAAGGGATGGACGAAGAGCGGGCCGCGCAGCTGATCATGGCCGCGCGCGCACCGTGGTTTGCTGAACAGCAGCAGGAATCGTAAGTCGGGGGAGTGCGGATGTCGGAAGTAACCGTCAAGGAATTTGCCGAACAGGTGGGTCTGCCGGTGGAGCAACTGCTCGAGCAGTTTGCCGAGGCCGGGATCGAGGTCAGCGGCGCTGACGCACAGGTCAGTGACGAGGACAAGACGCGTCTGCTCGAGCACGTCCAGGGCAAGCGCGGGGGCGGTGATGCCGAGAAGACCCCGCGCAAGGTCACGCTGCAGCGCAAGAAGACCAGCGAACTGCGCCAGGGCGGCGGCAACAAGTCGGTGACGGTGGAGGTGCGCAAGAAGCGCACCTACGTCAAGCGCAGCGCCGTCGAGGAAGAGGAGCAGCGCAAGGCCGAGGAGGAAGAGGCCCGCCGCCAGGCCGAGGAAGAGGAAGCCCGCCGCAAGGCCGAGGAAGAGGAGGCCCGTCGCCGGGCCGAGGAAGAGGAAGCCCGCCGCAAGGCCGAGGCGGAAGCCGCCGAGGCCGCACCGGCCGCCACCGACGAAAGCCCGGCCGAGCCGGCCGCCGAGGCCCCCGCCAGCGAGGAAGAACAGCGCCGCAAGGCCGAGGAGTCCCGCCAGGAGGCCGAGCGCAAGGCGCGCGAAGAGCGCGAGCGCCGCATCCGGGAGAAGGAGAAGGGCGCCGAGGCCCACAAGGCCACCGAAGGCGAGGGCCGCAAGAAGGGCAAGCGCCGCGAGAAACTGGACACCACCAACCGCAAGGGTGGCGGCCGCAAGAAGGGTGGCCGTCGGGACCGCAACGACAAGCAGGAGCACGGCTTCGAGAAACCGGTGAAGCCGGTGGTGCGCGAGGTCGAGGTCCCCGAGACCATTACCGTGGGCGAGCTGGCCCAGCGCATGTCGGTGAAGGCCGCCGAGGTCATCAAGTTCGTGATGCAGCTCGGCCACATGGTCACCATCAACCAGCACCTGGACCAGGATACCGCCCTGCTGGTGGTCGAAGAGATGGGCCACAAGCCGAAGGCCATCAAGGACACCGACCTCGAGGACGAGCTCTTCTCCGAGGTGACCCAGCCTGAGGGCGAGGAGAAGCCGCGGGCCCCGGTGGTCACCGTCATGGGCCACGTCGACCACGGCAAGACCTCGCTGCTCGACTACATCCGGCGGGCCAAGGTGGCCTCCGGCGAGGCGGGGGGCATCACCCAGCACATCGGCGCCTACCACGTCGAGACCGAACGGGGCATGGTCACCTTCCTGGATACGCCGGGCCACGAGGCCTTCACGGCCATGCGCGCCCGCGGCGCCGACGCCACCGACATCGTCGTGGTGGTGGTCGCCGCCGACGACGGCGTCATGCCGCAGACCAAGGAGGCGATCCAGCACGCCCGGGCCGGCGATGTGCCGATCATCGTCGCGGTCAACAAGGTCGACAAGGAAGAGGCCGATCCCGACCGGGTGAAGAACGAACTGGCCCAGATGGAAGTGATCCCCGAGGAGTGGGGTGGCGACACCATGTTCGTCCATGTTTCCGCCAAGGAGGGGAGCGGCATCGACGATCTCCTGGAGGCGCTGCTGTTGCAGTCGGAGGTCATGGAACTGGCCGCCGTGGCCGAAGGGCCGGCTCGCGGCCTGGTGGTGGAGTCGCGCCTCGACAAGGGGCGGGGCCCCGTGGCCGACATCCTGGTCCAGAGCGGGACCCTGAATCAGGGCGATGTGGTCCTGGCCGGCAAGGTCTACGGCCGCGTCCGCGCCATGGTCGACGAGACCGGTCGGAACATCGACAAGGCCGGGCCCTCCATCCCGGTGGAGATCCTCGGCCTCTCCGGCACGCCGGTGGCCGGCGACGACGTCATCGCCGTGGAAGACGAGCGCAAGGCGCGTGAAGTCGCCGAGCAGCGCGAGGCGCGCGAGCGCGAGGCGAAGCTCGCCCGGCAGCAGGCCGCCAAGCTGGAGAACCTCTTCTCCAACATGGAGGAGACCGACCGGCCGGTGCTCAACCTGGTGCTCAAGGCCGACGTCCAGGGCTCCATCGAGGCCATCGTCGACGCCGTGAACAAGCTCTCCTCCGACGAGGCCGAGGCCAAGCTGGTCTCATCCGGGGTCGGCGCCATCACCGAGTCCGACGTCAACCTGGCGCTGGCTTCCAGCGCCATCATCCTCGGCTTCAACGTGCGCCCCAACGGCGCCGCCAAGCGGATGATCCAGGAAGAGGGCGTCGACGTTCACTACTACAGCGTCATCTACGACCTGGTGGACGAGGTGAAGAAGGCCATGAGCGGCATGCTCTCCCCCGAGATCAAGGAGGAGATCATCGGCATCGCCGAGGTCCGCGACGTCTTCCGGTCGCCGAAGTTCGGCTCCATCGCCGGCTGCATGGTCACCGAGGGCGTGGTCAAGCGCAATGCGCCCATCCGCGTACTGCGCGACAACGTGGTCATCTACGAGGGCGAGCTGGAGTCCCTGCGTCGTTACAAGGACGACGCCAGCGAGGTCCGCAACGGCATGGAGTGCGGCATCGGCGTCAAGAACTACAACGACGTCAAGGTGGGGGACCAGATCGAGGTCTTCCAGCGGTACGAAGTGCAGCGCTCCATCTGACGCATGGCCCGGGAATTCAGTCGGACCCGCCGAATCGGCGAGCAGATGCAGCGTGAACTCGCCGAGCTGCTCCGCACCGAGCTCAAGGACCCGCGTGTCGAGCGGGTGACGGTGAGCGAGGTGCGGGTGGCCGGTGATCTCTCCTCCGCTCGGGTCTACGTCACCCGGCTCGGGGCCGAACCCGAGGAAGTGGCGGAGGCGGTGGCCGCCCTGAGCGGGGCCGCCGGTTTCCTGCGTCGGGAGCTCGCCCGGCGGATGCGACTGCGCAAGATCCCGGAGCTGCGCTTTCAGGAGGACACCTCGTTCGACCGCGGGGCCCACCTCTCGCGCCTCATCGACGACGCCGTCGCCGAGGACCGCGCCCATCCGTCCGATCCCGCCCCCGAGGGCGAGGACGACGATACCCCATCCAGCTGAATCCCTTTTCGGAGGCAAACCACGTGGCACGTCGGCGCAAGAAAGGCCGCGACGTCAGCGGTATTCTGGTCCTGGACAAGCCCCGGGGCTACAGTTCCAACCAGGCGCTGCAGACGGTGCGGCGCCTCTTCAATGCCCGCAAGGCCGGTCATACCGGTAACCTGGATCCCATGGCCACCGGCGTCCTGCCCATCTGTCTGGGCGAGGCGACCAAGGTCTCGGCCTTCCTGCTGGATGCCGACAAGGGCTACCACGGCACCATCCAGCTCGGTGTGACCACCGATTCCGGGGATGCCGAGGGCGAAGTGGTGGAGACGCGACCGGTCCCGGAGCTGGACCCGGAGCGGGTCGAGGCGGTTCTGGCGCGCTTTCGCGGCCCCATCGAACAGCTCCCGCCGATGTACTCGGCGGTCAAGCAGGGGGGGCAGCCGCTCTACAAGCTCGCCCGGGAAGGCCGGGAAGTCGAGCGCAAACCGCGCCCGGTCACCATCCATGACCTGCAGGCCACCGGGATCGGGGTCGATACCATCGACATCGAGGTCCACTGCACCAAGGGGACCTACATCCGCACCCTGGCCGAAGAGATCGGCGAGGCCCTGGGGTGTGGCGGCCACCTCAGCGCCCTGTCGCGCACCCGGGCCGGTCCCTTCGACATGGCGCAGGCGGTCTCCCTGGAACATCTCGAGGCGGTCGCCGCCGAGGAGCGGTCGGCGCTGGATGCCCTGCTGATGCCCGCCGAGCGCGGCCTCGAGGACTGGCCCCGGGTGCAGTTGAGCCGGACCGGCGCCTTCTATGTTCGCCAGGGCCAGCCGGTGCAGGTCCCCGGCGCGCCCATCGACGGGATGGTGCGGCTGTTCGAGGGCGAGGAGCTGTTCCTCGGCATCGGCCACATCCTCGACGATGGTCGCGTGGCGCCGAAGCGCCTGCTGGTCGGGAGCGGCTGAGCGGGCCGCGAGACCCAACTGCTTGTTCATGGGGACGGGGGCAGGTAAAATCCCCGCTTTCTGGAATCACGAAGTCTATTCAACCGGGAGTCACCACGCATCATGTCTTTGTCTGCTGAACGCAAGAGCGAGATCGTCCGCACCTACGGCCAGAACGAGTCGGACACTGGCTCGCCCGAAGTCCAGGTCGCCCTGCTGACCTCGCGCATCGAGGAGCTGTCCGACCACTTCAAGACGCACCACAAGGACCACCACTCCCGGCGGGGTCTGCTGAAGATGGTCAGCCAGCGCCGCAAGCTGCTCGACTACCTGCGCCGTCAGGACGTCGAGCGCTATCGCAGCCTGATCCAGTCCCTCGGCCTGCGGCGCTAAGGGCGTCGGGCATGAGCGCGACACCCGCACCGGTTCGCAGGGAGTTCCAGTACGGGGAGCACACCGTGGTGCTGGAGGCCGGCGAGATCGCTCGCCAGGCCGACGGCGCGGTGATGGTCTCCATGGGCGACACGGTGGTGCTGGTGACCGCCGTGGCGCGCCCCGAGGCCGATCCCGGTCGCGATTTCTTCCCGCTGACCGTCAACTACCAGGAACGCACCTATGCCGCCGGTCGGATCCCCGGCGGCTTTTTTCGTCGTGAGGGGCGCCCCAGCGAGAAGGAGACGCTGACCTCCCGGCTCATCGACCGCCCCATTCGCCCGCTCTTCCCCCAGGGATTCACCAACGAGGTTCAGGTCATCGCCACGGTGATCTCGCTGGACGACGAAGTGGACCCGGACATCCCGGCGCTCATCGGCGCCTCGGCGGCGCTGGCCCTCTCCGGGGTTCCCTTCCAGGGGCCCATCGGGGCCGCTCGGGTCGGTTACCGCGATGGCGAGTACCTGCTGAACCCCAGCGCCAGCCACCTGAAGGAGTCCGATCTCGACCTCGTTGTGGCCGGGACCGAATCGGCCGTGCTGATGGTGGAGTCGGAGGCCAACATCCTCTCCGAGGAGACCATGCTCGGTGCGGTGATGTACGGCCATCAGGCCATGCAGGGCGTCATCCGGGCCATCAGCGAGCTTGCCGCCGAGTGTGGCAAGCCAGCGTGGGACTGGCAGCCGCCGACCCATGATCGGGACGTCGCGAAGGCGGTCGCTGAGGCGGGCCATGATCGTGTTGCCGCGGCCTACCGCATCGCCGACAAGCAGGCGCGTTATGCCGAGCTGGCGGCCGTGCGCCAGGCGCTGGTGGCGGAGCTCGCCCGTGAGGACGACGAGGTCTTCACCGCCGACGCCGTCGGGGCTGCCATCGGTCACCTCGAGGAGCGCGTGGTGCGTGAGCGCATCCTCGCCGGCGAACCGCGCATCGACGGGCGTGACGCCCACACCGTGCGCCCCATTACCATCCGTACCGGCTTGCTGCCGCGTACCCACGGCTCGGCGCTGTTCACCCGCGGCGAGACCCAGGCGCTGGTGGTGACTACCCTCGGGACCAGCCGCGACGCCCAGACCATCGATGCCCTGGAAGGGAAGTATGAAGACAGCTTCATGCTGCACTACAACTTCCCGCCGTACTGCGTTGGCGAGACCGGCTTCGTCGGCTCGCCGAAGCGGCGCGAGATCGGTCACGGCCGGCTGGCGCGGCGCGGTGTGGCCGCCATCCTGCCGAGTCAGGATGACTTCCCGTACTCCCTGCGCGTGGTCTCCGAGATCACCGAGTCCAACGGTTCCAGCTCCATGGCCACCGTCTGCGGAACCTCGCTGTCGCTGATGGACACCGGTGTGCCGGTGAAGGCGCCGGTGGCCGGTATCGCCATGGGGCTCATCAAGGAGGGTGACAACCACGCCGTGATCTCCGACATCCTCGGTGACGAGGACCACCTCGGCGACATGGACTTCAAGGTGGCCGGCACCGCCGAGGGCATCACCGCCCTGCAGATGGACATCAAGATCGACGGCATCACCGAGGCGATCATGAAGGACGCCCTGGCCCATGCCCGCACCGGTCGCCTGCACATCCTCGGCGAGATGAATTCCGTGCTGTCGGCACCGCGTGACGACATGTCCTCCTATGCGCCGCGCTACATGACCATGCACATCAACCCCTCGAAGATCCGCGATGTCATCGGCAAGGGCGGCTCGGTGATCCGCAGCATCACCGACGAGACCGGCGCCAATGTCGAGATCGACGACGACGGCAAGGTCCGGATCTCCTCCACCGACGGGGCGGCGGCCGAAGAGGCCAAGCGCCGGATCGAGGAGATTACCGTGGACGTCGAGGTGGGCCGGATCTACGAGGGTCGTGTGGCCAAGCTCATGGACTTCGGCGCCTTCGTCACCATCCTGCCCAACCGGGATGGCCTGGTGCACATCTCCCAGATCTCCAACGAACGCGTCCAGAACGTGAGTGACAAGCTCAGTGAGGGCGACATCGTGCGGGTGAAGGTCCTGGAGGTGGACAACCAGGGGCGCATCCGGTTGTCCATGAAGGCGGTCGGGGAAGACGAATAGCCTTTGGCCCTGGGGGCAGGGCCGTGGCATCTCCCGCCCTCCCATTACGTGACCACGTTGGCCTGTTATGGCTGTCAAGGCGCGTTCCTAAAAGGGGACAGTCCCCTTTCCCCGCTGATGGCTGTCAACCTAAAAGGGGTCAGTCCCCTTTCCCCGCTTTCCCCGAAAGCCGGAGCAGGAGGGAACAGGACGCGCCACAACAGGTAGGGGGCGTGCCGGGGCGGGGGCACACCGGGGCGGCGGGCCCCGGGCGTCGGGCCGCGGGCCGACACGCACGTATTCACGGCGTCCCCGCAGTGCCCACGCCCCGGCACGCCCTGGCCTCCCAACTCAACAGCCCGCTCAGACAGCTCGCAGGAAGTGCACACTGAACAGCCCGTCTTCGTCGAGCCAGGTCCGCTCGGTCGTGTAACCCGCTTCCGCCGCCATCGCCCGAAACTCCTCCGGCGCGTACTTGTACGAGCACTCGGTATGGATGGTTTCACCGTCCTCGAAGCGATGAAACGCACCGTCCACCTCGATGGTCTGCGGCCCTCGACTGCGCAGGTGCATCTCCACCCGCCCGGCGTCCTCGTTGTAGAAGGCGTGGTGGTCGAAACCGGCCGGATCCAGCCGGGCCCCCAGTTCGCGGCGCATGCGCTCGAGCAGGGTGAGGTTGAAGGCGGCGGTGACGCCGGCGGCGTCGTTGTAGGCGGCGTCCAGGACCGCCTTGTCCTTCCTGGTGTCGACGCCGATGAGCAGCCCCGCGCCCGGGCCGAGGGCGCGGTGTATCCGCCGTAGCAGGCCCCGGGCCTCCTCGGGGTGGAAGTTGCCGATGCTCGAGCCCGGGAAGAAGGCCAGCGGGGTCTGCCCCGGCGCCAGCGGGAGCTGGAACTCCCCCGAGTAGTCGACGCAGGCGGCGCTCACCTGGAGCCAGGGGTAGTCCTCGGCCAGTCGCTGCGTACAGGTGAGCAGGAATTCCCGCGAGATGTCCACGCCGAGATAGCCGACCGGTTGCAGGGCGTCGAGCATCAGGCGCACCTTGCGCGAGGCGCCGCTGCCGAGCTCCACCAGCACGCTCTCGGAGCCGGCCAGCGCCGCCACCTCCGGGCCGATGGCCTCCAGGATCGCCATCTCCGCGCGGGTGGGGTAGTACTCGGGCTGTTCGCAGATGGCGTCGAACAGCTCCGAGCCGCGCTCGTCGTAGAAGAACTTCGGCGACAGTCCGCGCGGGCGGCCGGCCAGCCCTTCACGGACCGCGGCGCGAAAATCGTCCTCGATGGCGGGGGCGAGATCGTGGAAGTCCGGGACGGGGCGGGTCATTGCGCGTCCTCCGCCAGCCGGATCCCGGTGAACTGCCAGCGCTCGTGGGGGTAGAAGAAATTGCGGTAGGTCGGCCGCAGATGGTGGGCCGGGCTGACGCACGATCCCCCGCGCAGCACCATCTGGTTGCACATGAACTTGCCGTTGTATTCGCCCATGGAGCCCTCCAGCGGCTGGAAGCCGGGGTAGGCGGCATAGGGCGTGGCGGTCCACTCCCAGACGTCGCCATAGAGCTGGTGCAGCGGCCCCTCCGAGGCCTCGTCGGGCCCGTTCGGCGTGACACCGCCGGCGACCACCGGCTGGAGCTGCCCGGCCTCACGGAAGTGGCCGCTTACCGACTGACCGGCCGCCGCCACCTCCCATTCCGGCTCCGTGGGCAACCGCTTGCCGGCCCAGCGGGCGTAGGCGTCCGCCTCGTAGAAGCTGACATGGGTCACCGGCGCGTCCGCGTCCACCGGCTCCAGGCCGTTGAGGGTGTAGGTGTGCCAGCCGCCGTCGTGCCGGGTCCAGTAGAGCGGGGCCCGCCAGCCCTCGCGCTGGATGGTGGCCCAGCCATCTGCCAGCCACAGCTCCACCCGGTCGTAGCCGCCGTCCGCCATGAAGGCCATGAACTCCCCGCAGGTCACCGGTCGGCTGGCCAGCCGGTGGGGGCGCAGCAGCACGTCGTGGCGCGGCGTCTCGTTGTC
>CAZGJO010000022.1:0-17651 GCA_964525685.1 uncultured Ectothiorhodospiraceae bacterium
CACCTACGGCACCAACAACGAGTTCGGCTTCGACTACCTGCGCGACAACATGGCCTTCTCCATGGCGGACAAGGTGCAGCGCGGGCTGCACTACGCCATCGTCGACGAGGTGGACTCCATCCTCATCGACGAGGCGCGCACCCCGCTGATCATCTCCGGCCCGGCCGAGGGCGATCCCGAGGTCTATCAGCGGATCAACACGCTGATGCCGAAGCTGGAGCCGCAGGAGGAAGAGGACGGCCCCGGCGACTACTCCGTCGACGAGAAGGCGCGCCAGGTCTACCTCACCGAGACCGGGCACGAGCGCATCGAGGATCTGCTCACCGAAGCCGGGCTGCTCAACGAGGGCGAGAGCCTCTACGACGCCGGCAACATCGCCCTGATGCACAACGTCAACGCCGCGCTGCGCGCCCATGCGCTGTTCCAGCGCGATGTCGACTACGTGGTGCAGGACGAGCGCGTGGTCATCGTCGACGAGTTCACCGGTCGTACCATGCCGGGGCGGCGCTGGTCGGAGGGTCTGCACCAGGCCGTGGAGGCCAAGGAGGGGGTGCCGATCCAGAAGGAGAACCAGACGCTGGCCTCCATCACCTTCCAGAACTACTTCCGCCTCTACGAGAAGCTGGCCGGCATGACCGGCACCGCCGAGACCGAGGCGCAGGAGTTCGGCCAGATCTACGGCCTCGAGGTGGTGCCCATCCCGACGCACAAGCCGGTGGCCCGCGAGGACTACGGCGATCTCGTCTACATGACGCAGGAGGAGAAGTACAACGCCATCATCGACGAGATCCGCTACTGCGTGGAGCAGGGGCGGCCGGTGCTGGTGGGGACCGCCTCCATCGACGTCTCCGAGATCCTCGACAGGAAGCTGAAGCAGGCCGGTGTCGAACACGCCGTGCTCAACGCCAAGTTCCACGAGAAGGAGGCGGAGATCATCGCCCAGGCCGGTCGGCCCGGCACCGTGACCATCGCCACCAACATGGCCGGGCGCGGCACCGACATCGTGCTCGGGGGCAACCTGGAGTCGGAGCTCGAGGCGCTCGGCGAGGAGGCCACCGAGGAGCAGAAAGAGGCGGTGCGCCGGGACTGGGAAGCGCGTAATCGCGCGGTGATGGAGGCTGGCGGTCTGCACATCATCGGCACCGAGCGTCACGAGTCGCGCCGGGTGGACAACCAGCTGCGCGGCCGCTCCGGCCGTCAGGGCGACCCCGGTTCGAGCCGCTTCTTCCTGGCGCTGGAAGACAGCCTGATGCGCATCTTCGCCTCTGAGCGCGTCACCACTATGATGCAGCGCCTGGGCATGAAGGAGGGCGAGGCCATCGAGCACCCGTGGGTGAGCCGCGCCATCGAGAACGCCCAGCGCAAGGTCGAGGGGCGCAACTTCGACATCCGCAAACAGCTGCTGGAGTACGACGACGTCGCCAACGAGCAGCGCCAGGTGGTCTATACGCAGCGCAACGAACTCATGGCCAGCGATGACATCTCCGAGACCATCGAGGCCATCCGTGCCGACGTCATCAATGCCGCCATCGACACCTACATCCCGCGCGAGAGCATCGACGAGATGTGGGATGTCCCGGGCCTCGAGCGGGCCCTGCGCGAGGACTTCGGCCTCGAGCTGCCGCTCCAGGAGTGGCTCGACAACGACGATCAGCTGGACGAGGAAGGGCTGCGCCAGCGCATCATCGAGGCCGCCGAGCAGGCCTACCGCGAGAAGGAGGCGCAGGCCGGTTCCGAGGTGATGCGCCACTTCGAGAAGGCGGCGATGCTGCAGGTGCTGGACACCGTCTGGAAGGAGCACCTGGCGGCCATGGACTATCTGCGCCAGGGGATCCACCTGCGCGGCTACGCCCAGCGCAACCCGACCCAGGAGTTCAAGCGCGAGGCCTTTACCCTGTTCAACGAGATGCTCGACCGGGTGAAGCACGACACCATCGCCCTGCTGACCCGCGTCCAGGTCCAGGCCGAGGACGACGTCGAGGCGGTGGAGGAGCAGCGCCGCGCCCAGGCCGAGCAGGATGCCCTGCGCTTCCAGCATCCACAGGCCGGTGGCTTCAGCGGCGCCGCGCCGGCCGGCGGCAAGGCGGCCGCCGGGGTCGGGGCGGCGGCGGGCGGTGCCGGCTCCGGCTCCGGTGAGGCGTCCGGCGACGGCACGCCGTTCAAACGTGACACGCCGAAGGTCGGGCGCAACGAGCCGTGTCCGTGCGGCTCCGGCCGCAAGTACAAGCAGTGCTGCGGCAAGCTCGGTTGATGGGCGACACCTCATGGCGGTAGGACTCGGCCCGCTGCCGACGCTGCACCCCGTACCCGGGGTGCGCCTCGGCACCACCCGCGCGGGGATCCGCAAGCCCGACGAGCCGGACCTGGTGGTGATGGCACTGGCCCCCGGCGCCGGCGCCACGGCGGTGTTCACCCGCAACGCCTTCTGCGCCGCCCCGGTGGTGGTCGCCCGCGAGCACCTGGAGGCCGCACCGCCACGGGCCCTGGTGATCAACACCGGCAACGCCAACGCCGGGACCGGTGACGCCGGTCTGACCGATGCGCGCACCACCTGTGCGGCCCTGGCCGAACGGCTGGGCTGCGAGCCCGGGGAGGTCCTGCCCTTCTCCACCGGCGTCATCGGCGAGTCGTTGCCCATGGACCGCCTGCTGGGCGGGCTGCCGGGGGCCGTGGCGGACCTCTCCGAGGACGGCTGGGCCACCGCCGCCGACGCCATCCGCACCACCGATACCGTGCCCAAGGGGGCCTCCGAGGTCCTGCCGGCGGGCGACGGCGCCGTGTTGACCGGGATCGCCAAGGGATCGGGGATGATCCGTCCCGACATGGCGACCATGCTCGCCTTCCTGGCCACCGACTGGGCGGTGGCGCCGGCGGTGCTGCGTACCGCCCTGCAGGTCGCCAATGCGGAGAGCTTCAATCGCATCACCGTGGACGGTGACACCTCCACCAACGATGCGGTGGCCCTGATCAGCACCGGTCAGGCGGCGGCCGCGCCGCTGGAGAGTACCGTGGATCCGCGCTATCCCGGCTTTCTGGCCGCCCTGACCCGCCAGTGCCGGACCCTGGCCCAGGCGGTGGTGCGTGACGGCGAGGGGGCCACGCGCTTCGTCCCGATCACGGTCGCCGGGGGACGGGACGAGACGGAATGCGCGCAGGTGGCCTACACCATCGCCCACTCCCCGCTGGTGAAGACCGCGCTCTTTGCCGGTGATCCCAACTGGGGCCGGATCCTCGCCGCCGTGGGCCGGTCCGGGGTGGTCGACCTGGCGCTGGCGGCGGTGACCATCCACCTGGGCCCGGTCTGCATCGTCCGCGATGGCGGGCGCGCCCCGGACTATACCGAGGCGCGCGGCCAGACGGTGATGGCCGGCGAGGAGATCCCCATCCATGTGGACCTGGCGCGTGGCGACGCCGAGGCCACCGTCTGGACCACGGACCTCTCCTACGACTATGTCCGGATCAACGCCGAATACCGCAGCTGAGCGCGGGTCAACGGCGTCTCCCCGCATCGCCGTCGGCATCCTCCAGGACCCCACGGGCCGCGTGCTCATCGCCCGCCGTCCCGAGGGGATGCCCGCCGGCGGTCTCTGGGAGTTCCCCGGGGGTAAGTGCGAGCCGGGGGAGTCGGTGGCGGCCGCCCTGGTCCGGGAGCTGGCCGAGGAGATCGGGGTGGTGCCCACCACCGTGACGCCGTTGCTGGAGCAGCCGCCCCGGGCCGATGCCCCGCAGCTCCACTTCCTGCTCGTGACGGGCTGGCAAGGTACACCCGAGGGGCGCGAGGGGCAGCCGCTGGACTGGGTCGCTCCGGGTGAGCTCGACGCCCGGCCGATGCCGGCGGCCAATGCGGCGGTGGTCCGCGCCCTGCGCCTGCCGGTGCGGTACGCCATCACCCCCGCCCCGGCCGATGCCGACGAGGCCATGAGCGAGCGCTTCCTCGCCGGGCTCGAACGGGCTGCGGCCCGCGGTCTGGTGCAGCTGCGCGCCCCGGAACTGACGATGGCCGCCTACCGGTCACTGGCCAAGGAGGCGCTGAGCCGGGTGCATGCGGCGGGCGGTCGCCTGCTGCTCAATGCCGAGCCGGCGCTGGCCGCCGAGCTGGGGGCCGACGGCGTCCACATCACCGGCCGGCGTCTGGCACAACTGACGGCACGGCCCCTGGGCGCGGACTTCCTGATCGGTGCCTCCTGCCACGATCCGGCCGAACTCGAGCGCGCCGCCGCCCTCGGCCTCGACTTCGCCGTGCTGAGCCCCGTGCTCGCCACGGCCAGCCATCCGGATACGCAGCCGCTGGGCTGGCAGCGTTTCGAGGCGTGGGCCGCCGCGTCGCCGCTGCCCGTCTACGCCCTCGGCGGCGTCGGTCCCGACGACCTCGAGCGGGCGCGTTCCCACGGGGCCCGGGGCGTTGCCGGGATCCGCGCCTTCTGGCCGGCCGGGCCATCCAGCGACGGAGAACGCTCGTGAACACCTCCACCCTGAGCCATGTCGTGCTGGCCATCCTCCTCGGTACCGCCATCGGGGTCGGCTATGTCCTGCTGGACCGCGAAGCGCCGGACCCGGAGGCCACCGCCGATGTCGCCGTCTCCGAGTGCCACCCGACCCCCGGGCCGTGCGACGCCGAGGTCCATGGTGGCCGGGTGCGGCTGACCATGGCAGCGGACATCCGGGAACTCGATCGCTTCCCGCTGGAGGTGGCGCTCGATGGCTTTCGGGAGGTGGCCGGGGTCGCCGTGCGCTTCGACATGTCCGGCATGGACATGGGCTTGAACCGCTACCGGCTGGAGGCCGAGGAGTCGGGGGTCTGGCGGGGCGAGGCGATGCTGCCGGTCTGTACCGTGGACCGGGTGGACTGGTGGGCCACGGTGGCGGTGGAGCATGCCGAGGGGGTGACGCGAGCGGCCTTCCTCTTCCACACCGTCGAGTAGGCGGGGCCGCGTTAGAGGGGGCCTCCGACGCCGTCCTCCGGGTCCGGGGCCTCGGTGTCGCCGGACTCCGGGAGCGCCGCCGGCTCCCCGGGGATGTGGTGGCGCCCCTCGGCCCAGGCACCGAGATCCAGCAGGCGGCAGCGCTCGCTGCAGAACGGGCGGTGCGGGTTGTTCGGGGCGAAGACGCTCTCCTCGCCGCAGGTGGGGCAGGGACCGACGGGGGTGCTCATGGGCTCTCTCCGGTTGTCTCCAGGGCCAGTCGACGGTAGCGGGTGTCGAGTTCCGCCACATGTCGGGCCATGGTATCGCGGTCGGTCCGGGTGTCGAGGACATCATCGGCGGCGGCCAGGCGGGTCGGCCGGTCGACCTGGGCCGCGAGGATCGCTTCGACCTCCGCGCGGCTGCTCCCGTCGCGCGCCATGGTCCGACGGATCTGTTCCTCCGGATCGACGTCGGTGACCAGGATCCGGTGGACGCTCGGCTGCCAGCCCTTCTCCAGCAGCAGCGGGATCACCAGCAGCAGGTAGGGGCCGTCGGCTGCGACGCAGGCGGTGTCCACCGCCGCGCGGATGCGCGGATGGAGCAGGCCTTCGAGCGTGGAGCGGGCGCCGTCGTCGCGGAACACGCGGCGGCGCAGGGCGGTGCGGTCCAGCCGGCCGTCGGCGGTCAGGACCTCCGAACCGAAGTGGGCGACCACCTCCTCCAGGCCGGGGGTGCCGGGGGCGACCACGTCGCGGGCGATCCGGTCGGTGTCGATGACCGGCACGCCGCGCTCGGCGAACAGTGCAGCCACGGTGGACTTGCCGCTGCCGATACCGCCGGTGAGGCCGACCCGCCAGGGTCCGGAAGGGCGGTCAGAGGCCATGGAGCACCCCCTGCAGCTGTTCCCCCCAGAGCAGGACGAGCCAGCCCCCCAGGGCCAGATAGGGGCCGAAGGGAATGGCGGTGTGGCGATGGTGGCCCCGGGCGAGCAGGGCGAGGCCCACCAGCGCGGCGGGCACGGCGGCCAGCAGGAGCACCAGCGGCAGCACCTGCCAGCCCGCCCAGGCCCCGATGACCGCCAGCAGCTTGAGGTCACCGCCCCCCATGCCGAATCGCCCCCGTAGCAGGCGGTAGCCGTGGGCTACCAGCCACAGAACCCCGTAGCCGGCCGCCGCGCCGATGATGGCGTCCACCGGCGTCGGTCCGAACCCGGCGGCGGCCAGCAGCAGTCCGGCCCACAGGGCCGGCAGGGTGAGGACGTCCGGCAGCAGGTGTTCGCGCAGGTCGATGACGGCCAGGGCCAGCAGGGTCCAGGCCAGCGCGGTCACCGCCGCCGCCTGGAGCCCGGGCCCGAGGACGGCGACGGTGGTCACCGCCAGCAGGGCGGCACCGAGCTCCACCAGCGGGTACTGGCGGGCGATGGTCGTGCCGCAGTGGCGGCAACGGCCGCGCTGCAGGAGGAAGCTGACCACCGGGATGTTCTCGTACCAGCTCAGGCCGTGGCCACACTGCGGGCAATGCGAAGGGGGGTGGGCGATCCCGGGCGGTGGCGGGGCGTCGGTCTCCGCTGCGGGGCCGTCCGGTCCCGACCATTCGCGACAGGCCTGCTTCAGGTGGTGTTCGAGCCACGGCGGCAGCCGCAGGATGACCACGTTGAGAAAGCTCCCCACCAGCAGGCCGGCCAGGCCGGCGAGCAGGTAGAGGGCTGGGTCGGGTGATGCGATCATGGGCCGTCTCGTCTCCGGTGTGGGGGCCATGTAACGCGAGCCGGGCGGTCGGCGCAAGTCCTGTCGAGCGGGGTGGAGGTGCGGGGCGGGCGCCGGCCGCCGGGGGAAGCGGGCTCAGTAGCCGCCGGTAATGGCCTCGCCCATGCGGAAGACGGGCAGGTACATCGCCAGGATCAGACCGCCGAGCAGGCCGCCGAGGACCACCATCAGCAGCGGCTCCAGCAGGGTGGTCAGGGTGTCCACAGCGGCCTCGAGTTCGCCCTCCTGGATCTCGGCGACCCGTTCGAGCAGGGCGTCGAGCCCCCCGGTCTCCTCGCCGACGCGGACCATCTGGACCGCCAACGGGGCGAACAGGCCGGTGGCGGCCAGGGCCTGATGGAGGGTGCGGCCGTCGGCGATGTCGCGACGCACGGCGTCCACCGCGCGGCGGTAGGCGGGGGGACCGAGGGTGTCGCGGGTGGTGGCGAGGGCGTCCAGCAGCGGGACGCCGGCGCGAACCAGGGTTGCCAGGGTACGGGCGAAGCGGGCCCCGTTGGCGCGGTGGAGCAGCGGGCCCAGCAGCGGCGGGCACAGGGCCGCATCGTGCAGCCCGGCGGCCAGCGGTGGATGGAGGCGGAGCGCAAGGGCGCCGGCCCCGCCGAGCAGGAGGCCGACCAGCAACAGGCCGGGTCCGTGGGTGCGCACCGTGCTGGAGAGGTCGAGGACGGCGCGGGTCAGCGCGGGCAGCTCGGCGCCGAGATCGCTGAACAGCCCCTCGAAGGTGGGGATCACCGCCACCAGCAGCAGGACCACCACCGCCAGCGCCACTGCCAGCACCACCGCCGGATAGAGCAGGGCGCGCAGGAACCGCGCACGCACGGCCGCCAGTCGTTCGCGGGCCAGCGCCAGTCGTTCCAGCAGGGCGTCCAGACGGCCGCACTGCTCGCCCACCGCGACCAGGCCGCGCGTGAGTGTGTCGAACAGCCGCGGATAGGCCGCCAGGGCGTCGGCCAGGGCGGTACCGGTGGCCACGCGCCGCCGGATCCCTTCGGCCGCCGCCCGCAGGCGCGGCTCCGGGAAGGAGGTGGCCAGCAGCTGCAGGGCGCCGGTGAGCGGCACCCCGGCGCGCAGCATCACCGCCAGCTGGCGGGCGAACAGCGCCTCCCGGGCCGGACCGGGTCGGCCCCGCCCGGGACGGCGGCGGCGGAGTTCGGCGACCGCGATCCCCTGCTCTGCCAGCAGTCGGCGGGCCTGCTCCGGATCGTCGGCGCCGACCTCCCCGCCGCACGGCCGCCCCGCGTCGTCCCAGCCGCGCCAACGATAGCGGTCCGGCGTCTCAGAGGGGGTCATGGCCGAACTCCCGGGTGGCGCGCTCGACCTCGACCAGGCTGGTCAGCCCCGCCGCGGCGCGCGCCAGCCCCATCCGGTAGAGCGAGGCCACTCCTTCGCGCTGCGCCTGCTCCGCCAGGGCGAGGCTGTCGCCGCCGGCGAGGACGAGCCGCGCCATCTCCGCCGAAAAGGGCATCACCTGGAACAGGGCCAAGCGGCCGCGGTAGCCCTCGTGGCAGTGGTCGCAGCCCACCGGTTCGTGGAGGGTCAGCGGTTGATCGCCGAGACCCTCGTGGCCGGCGGCGGCCAGCTCCGCCGGTTGCCAGACGCGCGGGCGGGCACACCGGGGGCAGAGGCGGCGGACCAGCCGCTGGGCAATGATCAGGCTGACACTGGTCGCGATGTTGTGGGCGGCCACCCCCATGCTCTGCAGCCGCGCCAGGCTGCGCGGGGCGTCGGCGGTGTGCAGGGTGGAGAGCACCAGATGGCCGGTCTGGGCCGCCTTGATGGCGATGCCGGCGGTCTCGGCGTCGCGCATCTCGCCCACCATGATGACGTCGGGGTCCTGGCGCAGGAAGGCGCGCAGGACCGTGGCGAAGTCGAGCCCGGCGCGCGGCTGGATGGTCACCTGGTTGACCCCGGGCAGGGCGACCTCCGCCGGGTCCTCGGCGGTGGCGATGTTGCGGCGGTCATCGTTGAGCCGCGCCAGGGCGGTGTAGAGGGTCAGGGTCTTGCCGCTGCCGGTGGGGCCGGTGACCAGGATGAGTCCCTGGCTGCGTTCCAGGGCCGCCAGCAGCAGGCGCTGCTGCTCCGGTTCCATGCCCAGGCTGTCGATGTCGGGGTGGTGGGTCAGCGGATCCACCAGGCGCAGCACCACCTTCTCGCCGGCGAGGGTCGGCAGGGTCGCCACCCGCGCATCGAGGGTGGCGCCGTCGCCAAGGGTGGTCCGCAGGCGGCCGTCCTGGGGCAGGCGGCGCTCGGAGATGTCCAGGCGCGCCAGGACCTTGAGGCGCGCCGCCAGCCGCGGCGCCTGCTCAGCAGGGGGGCGGGCCACGGTGCGCAGCACCCCGTCCAGACGCAGGCGGACGCGGTAGCCGTCCGGACAGGGCTCGAAGTGGATGTCGGAGGCCCCCCGCGCCAGGGCGGTCTCCAGGACCCGGTCGATGAACTGGACCACCGGGCCGCTGGCCTCCTCGCCATCCTCCGGATCGGCCGTCAACGGGGACATCGGGCCGGCGCTGCTCTCCCCGCGCCACGGCGCGTCGAGGTAGGGGTGGAGGCCTTCGGCGACCGTCGGCGTCGGGTTCGGGGGCGGCGCGAAGGGTTCGGACATCACGGCACCTCCCGTTCCAGCACCGTGGCCCCACTGTCCACGCGGGTGACGGTCAGCCGGTAGCAGCGGGTGAGATCGCCGGCGGCGCAGGGCGCGACCTCGAAGTGCAGCGGGACCTCGTCGGCCGGCGACCAACCCAGTGGACCGGTGGCCAGGGTCTGCGGCCCCGAGGGGTGGTATTCCCCGGTGGCGTAGCGGTCGTGGTGCAGGTGGTGGGCCTCCTGGGCCACGGCCAGGCTGGCGGCCGCCTGCTCGGCGCGGGTCTCCCGGGCGGTCGTCAGGTAGCCGGAATAGCTGGTGGCGGCGACGGCGGCGAGGATCGCCATCAGCGCCAGGGCGATGAGCAGCTCCAGCAGGGAGAAGCCGGCGGGGCGGAGCGGGGTCGGCATGGCTCACTCCACCGTGAGGGTCGGCGGGTCGTCGACCCAGGCGAAGGCGTCGGCGTCGAGGGTGGCGCCGTCGCCGACCTCCACGGTGACCGGGGTGCCGGGTGGCGGCAGCCCGCCGTCGCCGGTCAGGCCGTCGAGGCCGATGTCGCCCTCCGCCTGCGGAGCGCCGGCAACGAAGGCGGGCCGTTGGCGGTCGAAGGGGTTGGTGGTACCGCCGGTGTTGAGCGCGGCGATGATATCGGACTCCGGCGTGCCGCCGGCGGCGCGGCGGGCCGCCTCGTTGCGGATGAAGCGCACGGCGGTGGCCTGATTGGCGTGCACGGCGTTGATCCGGCTCTGGGTGATGTAGCCGCTGTAGGCGGGGACGGCCACGGCGGTGAGGATGCCGATGATGGCCACCACGATCATCAACTCGATGAGGGTGAAGCCGTGCGAGTCGGGTGCGGGCATGGGGCGACCTCCCTGTCGCTGCAGTGGGCGCGAGCCGGTCCATGGCTCGATATGGAACAAGGGAGTCTAGCGGCGGCGCGGCGATGGAACAGCGATCGGGATCAATTCCCCGGCGAGGTGTTCAGCCGTTGTCGGCGTCGCGGTGTTCGGCGGAGCAGTAGGGGCGCCCGTTGGCCTTGAAGGCGCGTTTCTCGGGGATGTACAGCCCGCAGTGGGCGCACTGGACCGTGGCCTCGGGCTGGATGCGCTGCTGCTCTTTCTGCTGGCGCTTGAGTTCACGGTTGCGACGACCCTGCTCCAGCCGGGCGGAGAGCAGCCGCCAGATGATCCAGCCGGCGAGCAGGATGAGGGCGAGTCGAATGGCGTTCATCCGGGCATTGTAGGGGGGCGCCGGGTGAAGTGCCAGCCTTCCGGGACGGCCTTTTGCCTCCCCGGCCCGTTTCATCCAGAATAGCCCGATCCATACCTCGACCAACCGAATCGTGAGCACATGAATCTGCACGAATATCAGGCCAAGGCGCTGCTGGCGGACTACGGGATCCCGGTGCCCGACGGTCGCGTGGCCGCCGATGCCGAGGCCGCCGTGGCCGCGGCGCGGGAACTGGGCGGCGCCGACTGCATGGTCAAGGCGCAGGTCCACGCGGGCGGGCGCGGCCAGGCCGGCGGGGTGCGCCGGGCGACGAGTCCCGACGAGGCGGGGGCCATGGCCGCCGAACTCATCGGTCGGCGGCTGGTAACGGCCCAGACCGGGGCCGAGGGGCTGCCGGTGAACCGGGTCTATCTGGAGGCCCCCAGCACGCTCGAGCGCGAACTCTATCTGGCGATGCTGGTGGATCGTGAAAACGACCGGCCCGCCTTCGTGGCGTCCGCCGACGGCGGGATGGACATCGAGACGGTTGCGGCGGCGACCCCCGAGCGGATCCATACCGTCCACGTGGAGCCGGCCGCCGGTCTGATGCCGTACCACGCCCGCGAGCTCGGGTTCGCCCTGGGGCTGGACGGCGACGGCCGCAAGGCGCTGGCCGCGCTGATGGACGGCCTCTACCGGCTGTTCACCGACGCCGACGCCGACCTGGTGGAGATCAATCCGCTGGGGGTGACCGCCGAGGGCCGGCTGCTGGCGCTGGATGCCAAGATCAACCTCGACGGCAGCGCCCTCTATCGCCAGGAGGCGCTCGCCGGCCTGGCCGATGCCAGCCAGGGGGACCCGCGCGAGACGCGTGCCCGCGAGCAGGGCCTCAACTACGTCGCCCTGGACGGCACCATCGGCTGCATGGTCAACGGCGCCGGGCTGGCCATGGCGACCATGGATCTGATCAAGCTCCACGGCGGCGAACCGGCCAACTTCCTGGATGTCGGCGGCGGCACCACCGCCGAGCGGGTGGCGGAGGCGTTCAAGCTCATCCGCACCGACGATTCGGTACGCGCCATCCTGGTGAACATCTTCGGCGGCATCGTCCGCTGCGACCTCATTGCCGAGGGGATCATCAGCGCGGTCCACGAGATCGGGGTGGACGTGCCGGTGGTGGTGCGTCTGGAGGGCACCAATGCCGAACAGGGGCGCGCGCTGCTGGCCGAAAGCGGCCTGGCGGTCACCCCGGCGGCGGGACTGGACGAGGCCGCGGCCACCGTGGTCGCGGCGGGGAGGACGGGCTGATGGCGATCCTCATCGATGCGAACACGAAGGTCATCTGTCAGGGCTTCACCGGTCGTCAGGGCACCTTCCACTCGGAGCAGGCGATCGCCTACGGCACGCGGCTGGTGGGCGGCGTGACCCCGGGCAAGGGGGGGCAGACCCACCTCGAGCGGCCGGTCTTCGACACCGTCGCCGACGCGGTGGCGGCCACCGGCGCCGAGGCCACCATGATCTATGTGCCGGCACCGTTCGCCGCCGATGCCATCCTGGAGGCGGCCGACGCCGGTATCCGGGTGGTGGTCTGCATTACCGAGGGGATCCCGGTGCAGGACATGGTGCGGGTGAAGGCTGCCCTGCGCGGCCGTGACGTCGCCCTCATCGGCCCCAACTGCCCCGGGATCATCACCCCGGGTGGCTGCAAGATCGGAATCATGCCCGGCGCCATCCATGCACCGGGGCGGGTCGGGATCATCTCCCGTTCCGGGACGCTGACCTACGAGGCGGTGGCCCAGACCACCGCGTGCGGGCTGGGGCAGAGCACCTGCATCGGTATTGGCGGGGACCCGGTCCACGGTCTCGACTTCATCGATTGCCTGGCCCGCTTCGAGGCGGACCCCGACACCGACGGCATCGTCCTGGTGGGGGAGATCGGCGGCGGGGCCGAGGAGGCCGCCGCGGACTACATCCGCGAGCACGTCAGCAAACCGGTGGTGGGCTATATCGCCGGGATCACCGCGCCGCCGGGCAAGCGCATGGGCCACGCCGGCGCCATCATCAGCGGCGGCCGGGGCCGGGCCGAGGACAAGTTCGCCGCCCTGGAGGCCGCCGGCGTGACCCTGGCCCGTTCACCGGCGACCATCGGCGAGCAGATGCGCCGGGTCCTCGAGGGCTGAGTCCGGCATGGCACAGCTCGATATCGCCATCGCCCAGCTCAATCCGGTGGTGGGGGATGTCGCCGGCAACGTCGACCAGGTGATCCGCGCGGCCACCGAGGCGCGTGACGAGCTCGGCGCCCGCCTGCTCCTCTGTCCCGAGATGACCCTCGCCGGTTACCCGCCGGAGGACCTGCTGCTGCGCGAGGAGTTTGCCCTCCAGTGCCTCCACGGTCTCGAGCGGATCAAGCGGGCGGTGCACGGCATCGACGTGGTGGTGGGGATGCCGTGGCGCGAGACCCACGGCCTCCACAACGCCGCCGTACTGGTCCGCGACGGTCGCACCGAGGCGGTCTATTTCAAGCAGCTGCTGCCCAATTACAGCGTCTTCGACGAGAAGCGCTACTTCGTGCCCGGCCATGCGCCGGGGCTGGTGGAGCTGACCACCGCCGAGGGCCACCGGGTTCCGGCGGCGCTGCTGGTCTGCGAGGACGTCTGGCAGCCGGGGGTCATGGAGGCGGCCGCGGCAGCCGGGGCGCAGCTGGCGCTGGTGCTCAACGCCTCCCCGTTTCACGCCGAGCGCGGCGGCGAACGCGAGGCCACCGTCCGCGACCGGGTGACCGCCAGCGCCATCCCCGTGGTCTACGCCAATCTGGTCGGCGGGCAGGACGAGCTGGTCTTCGACGGCGCCTCCTTCGTCATGGACGCCGAGGGCGCCGTGGTGCAGCGCGCCCCGGCCTTCGAGTCGGGGCTCCATCGGGTGCGCCTGAGTGCCGACATCGGCGCCGAGGCGCCGGTGTGGCGGCCGGAGCCCGGCCCGATCAGTGAACACGCGCCGGCACCGGCGGCCATCTATCGGGCCCTGGTCCTGGGTCTGCGCGACTACATGGAGAAGAACGGCTTCCCCGGCGCGGTCATCGGCCTCTCCGGCGGTGTCGACTCCGCCCTGACCCTGGCCGTGGCGGTGGACGCCCTCGGGCCCGAGCGGGTGGAGGCGGTGATGATGCCGTCGCGCTATACGCGCGAGATCAGCCTGGCGGACGCGGCGGCGGAGGCGGAGGCCCTCGGCGTGCACTACCAGGTGCTGCCCATCGACGACCTCCAGACCGGCTTCCTGACCACCCTGGCGGAGCCCTTCGCCGGCACCGAGCCGGGGGTGGCCGAGGAGAACATCCAGGCGCGCATTCGCGGGACGCTGCTGATGGCGCTCTCCAACAAGAGCGGGCGCATGGTGGTGACCACCGGTAACAAGAGCGAGATGGCGGTGGGCTACGCTACCCTCTACGGCGATATGGCCGGCGGTTTCGCCCTGCTCAAGGACGTGCCCAAGACCCAGGTCTACGCGCTCTGCCACTGGCGCAACCAGCGCGGGGCGGTGATCCCGGAACGCGTCCTGGAGCGGCCGCCGTCGGCGGAGCTGGCGCCGGATCAGGCCGATACCGATTCATTGCCGCCCTACTCGGTGCTCGACACCATCCTCGCCCGCTACGTGGAGAACGACGAACCCCTGGAGGCGATCATCGCCGACGGGTACGATGCGGCGACGGTGGAACGCGTGGCGCGGCTGGTGGATCGCAACGAGTACAAGCGGCGTCAGGCCCCGCCGGGGATCCGGGTGACGCGCCGCGCCTTCGGGCGCGATCGGCGTTTCCCCATCACCTGCGGGTATCGTCACGGGCTGCCGGACTCCGGCGGACACCGGGAATGAACCAGGCAAGCGAGGCAGAGCCATGAAGAAGATCGAAGCCATCATCAAGCCGTTTAAGCTCGACGACGTCCGCGAGGCGCTGTCGGATGTCGGAGTGGCCGGGATGACCGCCACCGAGGTCAAGGGCTTCGGGCGCCAGAAGGGCCATACCGAGCTCTATCGCGGGGCCGAGTACGTGGTCGATTTCCTGCCGAAGGTGCGCATCGAGGTGGTGGTGGCCGAGGACCAGGTGGAGACCTGCCTCGAGGCGATCACCCAGGCGGCGCATACCGGCAAGATCGGCGACGGCAAGATCTTCGTGACGCCGGTGGAGCGGGTCATCCGTATCCGGACCGGGGAAGAGGGAGACGCGGCGATCTGACGTCTCTCCGGCCTGGGCGGGTCCGGAGGAGGGCGTGAGCGGGTCGGCGCTCCCCGGGGGGACGCCGTGAATACGTCCCTGTAGGCTCGACGGCCGCATCCCTGCGGCCGACGCCTCCCGGTGAGCGCCGACCCGCTCACGCCCGCGCGCCTGCGGGCACCCCCCTTGAAACGACTCTCCGAAACCCCCACATACGTTGACAAGGTTTTAGACCTTGTTTACTCTTCGGCGCAGGGTTTAGAACTAATCTAAACTCCCCGAACAATCATCAAAGCCACACCAACCGTGAAGGAGTGACACCATGGATCTCAAAGGCAGCAAGACCGAGCAGGCCCTGAAGGACGCGTTTTCCGGTGAGTCCCAGGCCAACCGTCGCTACCTCTACTTCGCTTCCAAGGCCGACGTCGAGGGCTTCAACGATGTCTCCGCCGTGTTCCGCTCCACCGCGGAAGGCGAGACCGGCCACGCCCACGGTCACCTGGAGTACCTGGAAGACTGCGGCGATCCGGCCACCGGCCTGCCCTTCGGCAGCACCGAGGCCAACCTGAAGACCGCCATCGAAGGCGAGACCCACGAGTACACCGACATGTACCCGGGCATGGCCAAGACCGCCCGTGAAGAGGGCTTCGACGAGATCGCGGACTGGTTCGAGACCCTGGCCAAGGCCGAGCGGTCCCACGCCAACCGCTTCCAGAAGTCCCTGGACAGCCTCGGTAGCTGAGTCGCCGTGAACGGTGTCGGGGCCGCGATCCGGCGGTCCCGGCCCGGCGACTTCCCCCAGCCCGCACGACCGACCCGTGCGCCGCGCCGGCCGTGCGGGCTGTGGAAAGTCGTCGTCCCGTTGTCGCCCCACACAAGAACAGGAAGGAGAGGCCGATGTCCGCACCCACCGAAGGCAATCGTGAAGGGAGCCTGGAGGCGCCCACTCGCCATCCGCTGAACTGGAAGGACTCGTCCTTCTACGATCAGGACCAGCTCTTCGCGGAGCTGGAGCGGGTCTACGATATCTGCCACGGCTGCCGCCGCTGCGTCAGTCTGTGCCACGCCTTCCCGACGCTGTTCGACCTGGTGGATGAGTCAGAGACCCTGGAGGTCGACGGGGTGGCGAAGGAGGACTACTGGCAGGTGGTCGACCACTGCTACCTGTGCGACCTCTGCTACCTGACCAAGTGCCCCTACGTGCCGCCCCACGAGTGGGAGGTCGACTTCCCGCACCTGATGCTGCGCGCCAAGGCGGTGCGCTTCAAGCAGGAGGGGGCGAAGGCCAGCCACCGGCTGATGTCGTCCACCGACACCATCGGCAAGCTGGCCGGGATCCCGGTGGTCAGTGGTGCGGTCAATGCGGCCAACAATGTTGGCCTGGTGCGCAAGGTGCTGGACAAGGTGATGGGGGTCCATCCCGCCGCCGCGCTGCCGAAGTACCACAGCAACAAGGGTCGGGCGCGCATCGAGAAGATGGGCAGCAGCGTCAGCCAGCCCGAGGCGGTCGGCGGTACGCGCGGCCAGGTGGCGCTGTTCGCCACCTGCTACGGCAACTACAACGAACCCCATCTGCTGGAGGACCTGCACAAGGTCTTCGAGCACAACGGCATCAAGGTCACCCTGGCGGAGAAGGAGCAGTGCTGCGGCATGCCCAAGCTCGAGCTGGGCGACCTGGAGGCCGTGGAGCAGGCCAAGGAGGCCAACATCCCGGCCCTGGTCAAGGCCATCGACGCCGGTTACGACATCGTCGCCCCGGTGCCCTCCTGCGTGCTGATGTTCAAGCAGGAGCTGCCGCTGATGTTCCCCGAGGACGCCGATGTGAAGAAGGTCCAGGAGAACATCTTCGACCCGTTCGAATACCTGATGATCCGCCATCAGGAGGGCAAGCTGGACACCGACTTCCAGAAGCAGCTCGGCAAGATCGCCTATCACGCCGCCTGCCACCTGCGGGTGCAGCGGATCGGGCTGAAGACCCGCGAACTGCTGGAGCTCATCCCGGAGACCACCATCGAGACCATCGAGCGCTGCTCCGGCCACGACGGCACCTATGCGGTGAAGAGCGAGTTCCACGAGATCTCCATGAAGATCTGCCGGCCGGTCATCAGCCGGGTGAAGAAGGCCGAGGTGGACCACTACGCCAGCGACTGCCCCATGGCCGGGCACCAGATCGAGAACGGCATGGACGAGGGCGCGAAGCCGGCCGAGCATCCGCTGACCCTGCTGCGCCAGGCCTACGGCCTGTAACCCACGAACAACCGAGGAGGCGCCACAATGCAGCCCCTGAAGCACGACGATCTCTTTTCCCTGGAGCAGTATGCCAAGGAGCGTCCCGCCTTCCGCGCGAAAGTCCTGGAGCACAAGAAAAATCGCCAGGTCGGTATCGGGCCGCACGCCACCCTCTACTTCGAGGATCGCCTGACCCTGCAGTACCAGATCCAGGAGATGCTGCGGGTGGAGCGGATCTTCGAGGCCGAGGGGATCCAGGACGAACTGGACGCCTACAACCCGCTGCTGCCCGACGGCAGCAACTGGAAGGCGACCTTCATGATCGAGTACACCGATGAAGAGGAGCGCAGGAAGGCGCTGGCGCAGATGATCGGCATCGAGGATCAGACCTGGCTCCAGGTCCACGGCCATGACAAGGTCTACCCCATCGCCGACGAGGATCTGGAGCGGGACACCGAGGAGAAGACCTCGGCGGTGCACTTCATGCGCTACGAGCTGACCCCGGAGATGGTCCAGGCGGTGAAGGCGGGGGCCGATATCGCCGCGGGCATCGATCACCCCAGCTACCAGCATACCGTCGAGGCCATCCCGGCCAACGTTCGCGACTCCCTCGCCTCCGACCTCGACTGAGGGGGTGCCCGAACGGTGCTCACGCGGTGCGCGGGTGCCGGGCCGGGGGTAAGGGGGTAGCGCAGACGGCGGGCTTCAGCGGCCATGGATGGCCGCTGAGAGCCTACAGGGATGTATTCACGGCG
>CAZGJO010000023.1:0-6469 GCA_964525685.1 uncultured Ectothiorhodospiraceae bacterium
CGAGGATGGCGTTGAGGTTGGCGCCGTCGTAGTAGAGCAGGCCGCCGGCCTCGTGCACCAGTGAGGCGATCTCGGTGATCCGGCGCTCGAACACGCCGAGGGTCGAGGGGTTGGTCAGCATGATCCCGGCGGTCTGCGGACCGACGGCGGCCTTCAGGCCCTCCATGTCGACATCACCGCTGTGGTCGGTGGGGATCTCGCGCACGGTGTAGCCACACATCACCGCCGTCGCCGGATTGGTGCCGTGGGCCGCGTCGGGGACCAGGATCTCGGTGCGCGCGTCGTCGCCCCGGGCGTCGTGGTAGGCGCGGATCATCGCCACCCCGGTGAACTCCCCCTGGGCCCCGGCCATGGGCGCCAGCGACACCGCCTTCATGCCGGTGACGTCCTTGAGCATCTCCTGCAGGTCCCAGAGGCAGGCCAGCACGCCCTGACCATGGGTCTCCGCCGGCGCCTTCGGGTGGCGCCCCAGGAAGCCGGGCAGCATCGCCAGACTGTTACAGCCGCGCGGGTTGTACTTCATGGTGCACGAACCCAGCGGATAGAACTGGGTGTCGATGGAGAAGTTCTGCTGCGACAGCCGGGTGTAGTGGCGAACCGCCTGCAGCTCGGAGACCTCCGGCAGCGGCGCGCGTTTCTGCCGGCGCAGATTCTCCGGGATCCCCTCCAGATTGCCCTGGTCGGCGGACTGGGCGGCGTTCCGGCGGCCTTCGCGGCCACGTTCGAAGATCAGCATGGGTTCGGACCTCGTCTGGTTCGAATGCGTTTCGGATTCATCCGCCGAAGGCGGCCTCTTCCACTTGCAGGTAGATGTGGGAGAGCGACTCGCCCACGCGGTCATCGAAGTTGGGATAGCGCTCGGCGTGGTCGGCCAGTGCCGCCTCCACGTCCTCGCGCATCTCGAAGTCCTGCTGGCCGCGGTCGAATCCGGCCTCGACCGCCTCCCAGAAGGTCGACAGATAGTCGCGCGTATCGGCCAGCACCCGGGCATCGCCCAGACGGCCGTGCCCGGGCACCACCACCGCCGGATCCAGCGCCTCCAGCTCCTCGAGCGTGGCGATCCAGTGGCGCACGTCGGCGTCCATGGTGGCCGGGGCGGCATCGCCATAGGCCACGTCCCCGGCGAGCAGCACCTCTTCCTCCGGCAGCCAGACCGCCATGTCACCGGGGCTGTGCGCCTCGCCGAGCACGCGGAACTCGACGGCCACGCCGCCGAGTTCGCGGGTCTCGGTCTCGTCGATGGTCTCGTTGGGCGGCAGGATCTCCGATGTGCCGGCGGTGCCGTCGGTCATCTGATTGATGCGATCCACCCACGTGGACCCCTCCTCCTCGATGATCCGCTGGACCTCGGGGGTGCTGATGATGGCGGCCCCGTCATCGGCCACCGCCGGGTTGCCGAGCCAGTGGTCGCCATGGCTGTGGGAGTTGACCACCCAGCGCACCGGCTCATCGGTCACCTCGCGGATGGTCGCCCGAAGGGATTCGCCGATGGTGTTGGAGGTCCCGGTATCGAAGACCAGCACCCCGTCGCCGGTGACCACGAAGGCCTTGTTGGCGTTCCAGCCCTGGTTCTCCTCGCTGGGGAAGTCGCGGCTCGGGCTGACGACCGCGTACACCCCCGGGGCCACCTCCTCGGCGGTCATGTCGTAGGCCTTCTCCGCTGTCCCGCTCGGCTCACCGCCGCAGGCGGCGAGAAGGAACAGGGCGGTCGCCGGCAGCAAGCCGGTGATGATGCGACGGGTTGGCATGGCGCGTCCCTCCATCGTGTCGTTGTGGTGCTCAGCCGCGCAGGGTCGGCAGGATGCGACCCAGCACTTCGCTGTAATGCGCGATGTCGTCCGCCGTCCGCGTCTCGGTGGCGCAGACCAGAATGGCCTCGCCCAGCTGCGGATAGTCGTCTCCCAGGGCGACGCCGCCGAGGATCCCCTCCGCCGCCAGGGCGTCGAGCAGCTTCCGCGCCGGGACGTCGGTGCGAATGACGGCCTCGTGGAAGAAGGGCCGTTCGAAGACCGGCTCGACATCGCCGACCTTGGTCAGGGCTTCCATCAGCGCGCGGGTGTTGGCGTGGCTCGACGCCGCCACCCGCTCCAGGCCGTCCGGGCCCATGATGCTCATGTAGATGGTGGCGGCGGTCGCCAGCAGCCCCTGGTTGGTGCAGATGTTCGAGGTCGCCTTGGAGCGGCGGATATGCTGCTCGCGCGCCTGCAGGGTCAGGGTGAAGCCGTCGCGGCCGTCGGCGTCGATGGTGCGGCCGACGATCCGCCCCGGCAACTGGCGCACATGGGCCTGCTTGCAGGTCATGAAGCCGAAGTAGGGGCCGCCGGAGGAGAGTGGCGCCCCCAGCGGCTGACCCTCGCCGCAGGCGATGTCGGCGCCGTCACGACCCCACTCGCCCGGCGGCGTCAGGACCGCCAGCGCGGTGGGGTTCACCAGGCCGATGGCGAGCCCGCCGTTGTCGTGGGCCCAGTCGGTCAACGCGTCCACCTCTTCGAGCACGCCGAAGTAGTTGGGCTGCGGGATGACCAGGGCGGCGAAATCGCCCGGCTCCGCCGGCAGCGAGGCCGGGTCCAGGTGGCCGCCCCGCGGGTCCATGGGCAGGATCTCCAGGGTGATGCCCTGGTTGCCGACGATGGTCTCCACCACCCGGCGGTAGGCCGGGGCCACGGTGTCCGGGACCAGCACCCGCTTGGACTTCGACTTGCGGTTGGCGCGCACCGCCATCAGCACCGCCTCCGCCAGCGCCGAGGCACCGTCGTACATCGACGCGTTGGAGGCGTCGAGACCGGTGAGGTGGGCCATCATGGTCTGGAACTCGTAGACCACCTGCAGGGTGCCCTGGCTCGCCTCGGCCTGATACGGCGTGTAGGCGGAGTAGAACTCGCCGCGGGTGGTCAGCTCCCAGACCGCCGCCGGGATGTGGTGCTCGTAGGCGCCGGCGCCCATGAAGTTGATCGGCATGCCGTCGGCGGCGGCGCGCTGATGCATGATCCGGGCGACCTCCATCTCGCTGGCGCCCGACGGCACGCCGGTCAGTCCATTGCCGCGCAGCTCGGCCGGGATCTCGTCGAACAGGTCCTCGATGCCGGAGACCCCGATGGTCTCCAGCATCTCCCGGACTTCACTCTCGGTATGCGGAATAAAGGGCATGACGGCCTCGCTCGTCGGGAATGGAGGGGTTCTCAGTCGGACTCTTCGTCCACCAGCGCCTGGTAGGCGTCGGCGTCCATGAGGTCACCGAGGTCGTCGCTGTCCGGCTTCACCCGGAACAGCCAGCCCTCGCCGAAGGCGTCCTGGTTGACGGTCTCGGGGGTGTCGGCCAGGCCCTCGTTGGCCTCCACCACCTCACCGGCGATGGGGGCGTAGACATCGGAGGCGGCCTTGACCGACTCGACCACGGCGCAGTCCTCGCCGACACCGAAGTGGGTGCCCACCTCGGGGACCTCGACGAAGACCATGTCGCCGAGCAGCTGCTGGGCGTGGTCGGTGATGCCGACGGTCACGGTGCCGTCGTCGTTGGGCTTCACCCACTCGTGGGACTTGGTGTACTTGCGATCGGTCGGTGCGGTGCTCATGTCGTTTCTCCCTGCTCGAAGGTTGAATGCATCTGGTTCGGCCGTCGGGACCATGGTGCCCCGATTGCGGCCCTGGATAAATCCTCTGCCGTCAGTCGGGCAGTTCCACCTTGATCGTGCCGTTGCGGACGAAGGGCGGCCGAACCACCCGCGCCGGCATCCGGCGGTTGCGAATGGCGACCTCCCACGGCCCGTCACTGCTGCCGGCGGGCACCCGGGCCAGCGCGATGGCGCGACCCAGCGTGGGCGAGAAGGTCCCGGAGGTGATCACGCCCTCGGCATCGCCGCAGTGGACCGTCTGGCCCTCGCGCAGCACGCCGCGCCCTTCCAGCACCAGGCCGATCTGGACCCGCGGCACGCCGGCGTCGCGCTGCCCTTCCAGGGCCAGCCGGCCGATGAACTCCCGCTCGTCCGGCTCCCAGGCCACGGTCCAGCCGAGGCCGGCCTCCAACGGGCTGACGCTCTCGTCCATCTCGTGGCCGTAGAGCGCCATGGCGGCCTCCAGACGCAGGGTGTCGCGGGCGCCGTAGCCGACGGGGGCGGCGCCGGCGGCCACCAGGGCGTCCCAGAGGGCCGGGATCTCACCGATGGGCGCCCCGATCTCGAAGCCGTCCTCGCCGGTGTAGCCGGTCCGGCCGACGAAGAGATCGCCCTCGGTCCCGGCGACGAACGGCTTGAGCTCGGCGGCGAAGGCGCCCCGCTCACCCAGGGCGTCGAGCGCCACCTCGCGTCCGCGCGGCCCCTGGACCGCCAGCAGGCCGAGGTCCGTGCGCTCACGCAGCAGGCAGTCATAGCCATCGATGTGCTGGCTCAGCCAATCCATGTCCTTGTCGTGGGTCGCGGCATTGAGGATAGTGCGGAACCAGCGATCGTTCATCCGGTAGACGATGAGATCGTCCACCACCCCGCCGTCTTCGTTGCACATGCAGCTGTAGAGTGCCTTGCCCGGCGTCTTCAGTCGGGCCACGTCGTTGGCCAGCAGGTGGCGCAGGAAGGCCTCGGCGCCGGGGCCCTCGATGTCGACGATGTTCATGTGGCAGACGTCAAAGATCCCGACTTCGTTGCGCACCTGGTGGTGCTCCTCCACCTGGGAGCCGTAGTGGACCGGCAGTTCCCAGCCGTAGAAGTCGGCCAGCTTGGCGCCGGCGGCCACGTGGTGATCGTAGAGGGGGGTACGCTTGAGACTCATGGGGCCTCCTGAACGGGTTGGCCGGGCGCCGGCTGTTCCTGGCGCTCTTCGGCATGGTAGGAGGAACGGACCAGCGGCCCGGCCTTGACCCACTCGAAACCGAGCGCGCGCGCGGTCTCGGCATGGGCCTCGAACTGTTCCGGCGTGACGTACTCACGCACCGGCAGATGGTGGGCGGTGGGGCGCAGATACTGCCCCAGGGCGATGCGCTGGACACCGACGGCGCGCAGATCGCGCAGCACCTCGGTGACCTCGTCGGCGGTCTCGCCGAGGCCGAGCATCAGCGCCGACTTGGCATGGATTCGGGGCAGCTCGGCGGCGCGGCGCAGCAGTTCCAGCGAGCGCTCGTAGCGCGAGCCCTTGCGGGCGGTGCGGTAGAGCCGCGGCACGGTCTCGATGTTGTGGCCCCAGACCAGGTCCACCGGCTCGCTCTCCGGCAGCGGATCGGCGGCGGCCGCCGCCGCGATGGTCGCCACCGCACCGTCCATGTCCTGACGGAAGTCGGGGGTGAGGAATTCCACCCCCATGGTCGGCGCGCGCCGCCGCAGCTCGGTCAGGCTGCGGGCGAAGATCCCGGCGCCGCCGTCGGCCATGTCGTCGCGGTTCACCGAGGTCAGGACCACATAATCCAGGCCCATGCCCGTGGCCGCCTCGGCCACCCGGCGCGGCTCGTCGTCGTCGAACCAGTCGGGGCGGCCGGTCTGCACGGAACAGAAGCCGCAGGCCCGGGTACAGACCTCGCCCAGCAGCATGAAGGTGGCGGTGCCGCGGTTCCAGCACTCGCCCCGATTGGGGCAGCGCGCCTCGGTGCAGACGGTGTTCAACCCCTGCCGGCGCACCTGGCGGGCGGTCTCGGCATAACGCGGATCGCCGTCGAGGTTCAGACGGATCCAGGACGGCATGCGCCCGGCGTTGGCCTCGGCGGAGTGGTCGAATACGGGGATGAATCTTTCAGGGCTCTGGGCCATGGGAGTCTCCCGGTTGAATCGGACATTGTCAGCGGGCGATGGAACGATCCCCGAGTGGTGTCGGTTCGTCCATCGCCCCTCTGTCCTTTCACCTGAGAGCTTGAGCCCCTTCGGTGGGCCGCGTTCGCGGCCTCTCTCCAGAGTCGGCTTTCAATACCTGTGGTCCTTCTGCCTGAGCGATTACGGGCGATTGTTGCGCCTTCGGCGGTGACTCGTGGAACCGTCACCCTCTCCCACAGGTTGTAGCAGCCGAATGTTCAGGTTAACGCACCCGGTGCGACACTGTCCAGTTTGCGCACAAAAAAGACCCGCCGGAGCGGCGGGTCACAAGGTGCCGGGCCCGAGGGCCCGACGGGGGAGAGAGATTGAATGCGGCGCCCCGGTCGCCCGGGGCGGCTGGCTCGGCCTTACTGGCCGGCCTTGTCCATCACTTCCTGACGGAGCTCCGGATCGTTCTGCATGAGGCTGGCGATCTCGTTGTACTCCTGGACCGCCATGCCGGCGTCCTCGACCGCCTCGATCATCTGTTCCTGGGCCTCGGCCTGCATCTCCTGGGCGCGCTGGTTGTCCTCGACGCTGCCGAGCTCCTCGGCGAACTCTTCCTGGATATCGCGCACCTCGGTGAAGGCCTGGACGAACTGGTCGATGGTCTGGTCATCGACATCGACGTCCTGCGGCGCGGCCTGCCCCTGCGGGGCACCCTGGGCACCGCCGCCCTGCTGAGCACCGCCGCCCTGCTG
>CAZGJO010000023.1:6569-17419 GCA_964525685.1 uncultured Ectothiorhodospiraceae bacterium
GCCCCTGCGGGGCACCCTGGGCACCGCCGCCCTGCTGAGCACCGCCGCCCTGCTGAGCACCGCCGCCCTGCTGGGCACCGCCACCCTGCTGGGCGCCGCCCTGCTGACCGCCACCGTCAAAGGCCAGGGTCGCCGTGGCCGGGGCCATGGCCAGGGCCAGAGCCGCGGCGGTGGCGAGAGTGGTCCGGGTCATCACAGTCTTGATGGTCATGTTTGCAACTCCTGCGGTTTGCGTACGTTTCAGATTGACGCCCCTCACAGTGCAGACACCATGCCAGAACACAAAACTCCCCCTGATCAGGATATTGCGAAGACCCTTCGCCTCGCACGCACCGCGCCCAGTGTCACAGTGACACACTGGGCGCCACTGACAACCGGGATGTGGCACGCCACCTTTCGCGAATGATTATCATTTGATTTACCCTGCGATTGCCGGTACGCTTGATACATGGACCGGGCCCACCCCATTCATTGGAGAGACAGCGAACATGATTCGACACAAGTCCCAGCAGAACACCACCCTGCGCCGCCTTACGGCCCCCCTCTTCGCCGTGCTGGGCATGGCCGTGCTGGCCGGCTGCGCTCCCTCGGACGACGAGACCCTGAACATCTACTCGGCCCGCCAGGAGGCGCTGATCAAACCGCTGCTCGATCGCTTCACCGAGGAGAGCGGCATCGAGGTCAATCTGCTGACCGCCCGCGCCGGGGCCCTGCTGTCACGGCTCGAGAACGAGGGCCGCAACACCCCCGCGGACGTGCTCATCACGGTCGATGCCGGCAACCTGCATCAGGCCCGGCAGGCCGGTGTGCTGCAACCGCTGCATTCGGACGCGCTGCATGCCGCGATTCCCGAGACCTACCGGGATCCCGATAACCACTGGTATGGCCTCTCTCAGCGCGCCCGGGTCTTCTTCACCCACCGCGACCGTGTGGAAGAGGGTGCCATCAGCACCTATGCGGACCTGACCGATCCCCGCTGGGAAGACCGCATCTGCATCCGCTCCTCCGAGAACGTCTACAACCAGTCGCTGGTCGCCTCCCTCATCGCCCATGAGGGCGAAGAGGCCACCGAGGCGTGGGCCAACGGCCTGGTCGACAACATGGCGCGCTCCCCGCAAGGCGGTGACCGCGATCAGTTGCGCGCCGTGGCCGCGGGTGAATGTGACCTGGCCGTCGCCAACACCTACTACTACGGCGCCATGCTCAACGGCAGCGAGGCCGATCGCGCGGTCGCCGAGAGCCTGCGCCTGATCTGGCCGAACCAGGCGGACCGGGGGACCCATGTCAACATCTCTGGTGCCGGCATGGTCGCTGCCAGTGACAAGGAGGACCTGGTCCGCGAGTTCATCGAGTTCCTGGCGCGGGAGGACTCCCAGGAGTGGTACGCCAGGGTGAACAACGAGCATCCGGTGCGCCCCGGCGTGGCGATGTCGGAGACACTGGCCGAGTGGGGCGAGTTCAAGGCCGATGACCTGAACCTGGCCACCCTCGGAGAGCTCAATGCGGCCGCTGTGCGGCTGATGGACCGGGCCGGTTGGCGCTGATCCGGCGCAACGCCCCCCCCGCAGCCGTCGACGACCCCGGCGGCTGCCCCGACACCCCGGCGCTGGTCGACCAGCGCCGGGGTCGCTACGTGCTGGGTGCGTGGCGGAGCGGGGTTGTCCTGCTGGCCGCGCTGCTGACGTTGCCGGTGCTGGTCATCGCCACTTCCTTCTTCTGGCCGACCACGGACACCTGGGAGCACCTGCGCCAGACGGTGCTGCAGGAGTACGTCATCAACTCGCTGCTGCTGATGCTCGGAGTCGGGGTCGGCACCCTGGTCATCGGCACGGCCACGGCGTGGCTGTGCAGCACCTGCCACTTCCCGGGCCGGCGCGTGTTCTAATGGGCCCTGCTGCTGCCCATGGCCATGCCGGCCTACATCATCGCCTACACCTACACCGGCATGCTCGACAGCGGGGGGCCGGTCCAGGGGATGCTGCGCGCCACCTTCGGCTGGTCCACCGGCGACTACTGGTTCCCCGAGATCCGCTCCCTCTGGGGGGCGGCGGTGATGCTGACGCTGGTCCTCTACCCGTACGTCTACCTGCTCGCCCGCACCGCCTTTCTGGAGCAGTCGGCCAGCGCCCTCAACGTGGCGCGCACCCTCGGCCTCGGCCCCTGGTCGATGTTCCGCCGCGCCGCCCTGCCGCTGGCCCGGCCGGCCATCGTCGCCGGTCTGACCCTGGCGCTGATGGAGACCCTGGCGGACTACGGGACGGTGCAGTACTTCGGGGTGCCGACCTTCACCACCGGGATCTTCCGGACCTGGTTCGGGCTTGGCGACATCAACGCCGCGGCGCAGCTGGCGGCGGTGCTGATGAGCTTCGTGCTGGTCCTCATCGTTCTCGAGCGCGCCTCCCGGCGCCGGGCGCGCTACCACCACCACGGCACCTGGCAGCCGGGGCCGAGCTTCCACCTGCGGGGCTGGCGCGCCGCCGCCGCCGTCGCGGCCTGCGCCCTGCCGCTGCTGCTCGGCTTCCTGCTGCCGTCACTGCAACTGCTGAGCTGGACCGTCGAGGCCCTGCCGCGGCTGGATGCCGGCGATTTCGCCGTGCTCACCGGCCGTTCCCTGGGCCTGGCGGCCACCGCCGCGGCCCTGGCGGTCCTCTGCGCCCTCTTCCTGGCCTACGGCTACCGGCTGGCGCCGTCCAGGACCACCAGCATCGCCATGCGCATCGCCGGGCTCGGCTACGCGGTCCCCGGCATGGTCATCGCCGTCGGGGTGATCATCCCGTTCGCCTGGTTCGACAACACCCTGGACGGCTGGCTGCGCGACCAGTTCGGGGTCAGCTCCGGACTGCTTCTCAGCGGCACCCTGGCGGCCCTGATCTTCGCCTACATCGCCCGCTTCCTGGCGGTGGCCCTGAACACGGTGGACGCCGGGCTCGGCCGGGTGAAGGCGAGCATGGACGACGCCGCGCGCTCCATGGGCCTGCGTCCCCATCAGGTCCTGCGCCGGGTGCACATGCCGTTGATTCGCGGTAGCCTGCTCACCGCCGGGCTGCTGGTCTTCGTCGACGTGCTCAAGGAGCTGCCGGCGACGCTGGTCCTGCGGCCCTTCGATTTCAATACCCTGGCGGTACGCGCCTTCGAACTGGCCTCCGACGAGCGCCTGCGCGACGCCGCCCCGCCGGCCCTGACCATCGTGCTGGCCGGCCTGGTACCCGTAATCCTGCTCAGCCGCGCCATCAGCCGCGCCCGGGAGAGCCATGACTGATCGTCTGCAGGTCCGCGACCTCTCCATCGCCTTCGACGAGACCCCGGCGGTGGACCGTGTCTCCTTCGATCTGGCCCAGGGGGAGATCGGCTGTCTGCTCGGCCCCAGCGGGTGCGGCAAGACCAGCCTGCTGCGCGCCATCGCGGGCTTCGAGATCCCGCGCGCCGGCAGCATCCGGCTCCACGATGAAGAGGTCAGCGGCCCCGGCTGGACCCGGCCGCCGGAGTGTCGCAATGTCGGCATGGTGTTCCAGGACCTGGCCCTGTTCCCCCACCTGGACGTGACCGAGAACATCGCCTTCGGCATCCAGTCCCTGCCGGCACGACAGCGCCGGGGTCGGGTGGCCGAGCTGCTGGCGCTGGTCGGTCTGCCACACATGGGCGACCGCTACCCCCACAATCTCTCCGGCGGCCAGCAGCAGCGCGTAGCCATCGCCCGCGCCCTGGCGCCGGAGCCGGACATCCTGCTGCTGGACGAGCCCTTCTCCAGCCTGGACGTGGAGCTGCGTGAACAGCTCCCCCGGGAGTTGCGCGGGATCCTGCGCACCACCGGGACCACCGCCCTGCTGGTGACCCACGACCAGATGGAGGCCTTCGCCATGGCCGACGAGGTGGGGGTGATGCATGACGGGCGCCTCTGCCAGTGGGACACCGCCTACAACCTCTACCACCGCCCCGCACACCCCTTCGTCGCCGACTTCATCGGCCACGGCGTGCGGCTTCCCGGGGTGGTCATCGAGGGCGGTCTGGTGCGCACGGAGATCGGCGATCTCCACGGGGAGACGCTGCACGACTGGGCGGTGGATCAGCAGCTCGATCTGCTGGTACGGCCCGACGATGTCGAACTGGAAGCGGACCCCGAGGGCAACGGTGAGGTGGTGGAGCGCCAGTTCCGCGGCGCCAGCTTCTTCTATACGGTGAAGTTGCCCAGCGGCGCCCGGATCCTCTGCCTGTCACCGAGCCATGACGACTTCGAGATCGGCACGCCGGTGCGGGTCCAGCCGGCCTTCCACCACCTGGTGCTGTTCCCCCGCGACGCCGACTAACCGTCGTCTTCGCCGCTGTCCAGCCGCTTCTCCAGGGCGGTGATCTTCTTGCGCATCTCGCCGAGCCGTTTCTGCAGGGCCACGGTGCGCTGATACTCGCCCAGCGGCCGGGCCGGCATCCCGGCATAGTAACCGGGCTCGTCGATGTCCTCGGTGACCCCGGCACGCTGCAGGAGGACCACATCGTCGGCGATGGTGAGGTGGTCGAGGACCCCGGTCTGGCCGCTGGCGATGACCCGCCGCCCGATCCGGGTGGAGCCGGCGACGATGAAGCCGGCGGTGAGGATGGCGTCCTCGCCGATGGTGCAGTTGTGGGCGATGTGGCAGAAATTGTCCATGATCACCCCCGCCTCTATCCGGGTCTCGCCGAAGGTGGCGCGATCCAGCACGCAGTTGGCGCCGATGACCGCGCGCTCGCCCACCACCACGCGGCCGGTCTGCGGGATCCGGTGGCTGTGGCGCTCGGCGTCCTGGGCGAAGCCGAAACCCTCGGAGCCGATGACGGTACCCGACTTGACGATGACCTCCGCCCCGAGCTCGCAGTCGAAGCCGACAACGGCGTGGGGATGCACGGTACAGCCCGGGCCGATCCGCGCGCCGCGCTGGATGACGGCGTGGGCGTGGATGACGCTCCCGGCGCCGATGGCCGCCCCGGGCTCGATGACCGCGAAGGGCCCCACACGGACATCGGTGCCCAGCGTGGCGTCTTCGGCCACGCGGGCGTCCGGGTCGATGCCGGACAGATGCTCGGCCAGCGGCTGCGGATCGGCGTACACCTGTTTCACCAGCGCCAGCGCCAGGCTGACGTTGCCGCTCACCAGCACCCCGACCTCGCTCGCCTGGGGCGAGGCGGCCACCGCCTCGGCCGCCTCCGGAGAGGCGACCAGGGCGCGAACACCGCGCGCCAGCACGGCGTCGACATCACCCGCCTTCGTCACGAAGGCCAGGGCGCCGGGCCCCGCCGTCTCCAGCGGGGCGATGCTCGCCACCTCCGGATCGCTGCCGCGGTGTTCGTCGAACAGCCCCGCGCACAGGGGCTCCGTGCTGTCACGGAAACGCGCATGGAGGGTGCTCAGGGGACAGGGGAGCGGTTCATGGGCGGGCATGGGATTCCCTTTGTTCTTCCTTGGGTGAGGCGACAGCGTCCCACATTCACTCAGTGCGGTCGAGGTGGCGGCGAAGGAAGCCGTCGAGACCCGCGACATAGTCCTCGCCGGTCTCCAGGAAGCCGGTGTTGTGGCCCCCGCGCAGCGCCAGGTGCTCCACCGGGCCGGGCGCCGCCGCCTTCAGGCCCTCCACGTGGCTGTAGGGGACGATCTCGTCGTCGGGGCTGTGGACGATCAGCACCGGGCCCTGGTAGGTCGCCAGGTCATCGGCGGTCTGGTAGTCCAGCCGGACCAGCCAGCGGGCCGGGTAGATGGGGTAGAGGCTGCGCGCCATGTCCTCGGCGGAGGTGAAGGTGGATTCGAGGATCAGCGCCCCCGGTGGCCGGTGACGGGCGGCGGTGGCCGCCAGCGCGCCCCCCAGCGAACGGCCGAAGAAGAGGGTCCGTTCGGGCGCCGCGCCGAGTTCGTCGAACACCCAGTCGGCGGCGGCGCGGGCATCGTCGTTCAGCCCCCGGGAGGTGGGTCGACCATCGCTGCGGCCGTAGCCGCGATAGTCGATGATCACCACCTCCAGCCCGAGCTCGTGGAACAGGGCGATGGAATCGAGGCGGTGGGAGATGTTCCCGGCATTGCCGTGGAAGAAGAGCAGCGTCCCCCGGGGCTCACCATCGGCGTGGACATGCCAGCCATGGAGCTGCACTCCATCGGTGCCGGGGATGGTGATGTCCCGCCACGCCATGCCGCGCTCGTCCGGCGTCGCGACGATGGCCCGACCCGGGATATCGGGCAGGTGGACCATGCGCCCCTGGAAGGCATACAGGACCAGCCCCACCACTAGATAGAGCACCGCCGCGAGCAGTGTGATGGAGAGCAGCAGCCGCACGATGTCGTCCTCCGTTCGTTCACCCCGCCGGGGCGGTGCCTGTGGGGTCCGTAATGCCGCTTCAGGCCACCGGCAGCCAGTAGCGACGAGCATAGTCGCGATCGGTGTCGGCCACCGGCAGGCGCTCCAGCCCCGCCGCCTCGAAGAACGGCTCGGCATCCCCCTGGGCCTTCACCAGCACCCCCGCCAGCCCGGCATCTTGCGCGGCGTCGCGGCAGGCCGCCAGCAGGGCGCGACCGATCCCCTGACGGGCGTGTTCCGGCGCGACGTAGATCCCGTGGAGCAGGAGGCCGCCCCCCGCCACGGGGCAGTCGGCGGCCGCCGCCGGCTCCCACGTGGCCACGCCGACGGGTTCACCGGCGTCGTCTTCGGCGACCACGGCGGTGAGTTCCTCGAACGCCACCGGATCGTACTGGTAGAGGGGGATCGACAGCCGCAGCACGCGCTCCGGCAGATTCCAGGTCCGCACCGCCCGCTCGATGATATCGTTGATGGCGGGGAGCTCCGCCGACTGCGCTTCCCGGATCGTGACCGCCATGCCGCCGCCTCCGCTGGTCTGAACAGGCCCCGGATCCTACCCTGAACGGGACCACGCGACCACGGCCACCCCGAGGAGGCAACGACGCCATGTCGCCGCACAGCTTTGCCCGCCCCTGGCGTGTCGCCGTCTACGGCACGCTCAAGCGGGGGCTCGCCAACCACCGCCTGCTCGCCGGCGCCCCGTTTCTCGGGAGCGATCGGCTGACCACCCTCACCCTCTACGACCTGGGGCCGTACCCGGCCGCGCTGGAACGGCCCTCCGAGGGGGTGGAGGTGGAGGTCTACGCGGTCAATGCGCGAGAGCTGGCGCGGCTGGACCAGCTGGAGGACTACAACCCCGATGCGCCGGAACGCAGCCTCTACATCCGCAAGCCGATGGCGACGCGCCACGGTGAGGCCTGGATCTACCTCTACAACCAGCCGATCCGTGGTGCCCGCGCGATCACCCGGGGCGGCTGGCCGCCCGCCTGAGCGGCGAACGGTGGCGCGAGGCGGGCGGGACTGCTTTACTCGAGCCATGACGGTCTCCATACCAATGCGCCGGACGTGGGCCGGCCTCCTCCTGCTGCTCCTGCTCCCGCCGGTGGGTGCCCTGGCGGAGACCGACGACTACCCCGCCGACTCGCGCATCGACTGGCTCGGCGTGGACGACGACTTCCGCGAGCAGGCGCGCGAGAGCGAGCGCCCCCTGCTCTACTACTTCCACGCCCAGTGGTGTACCTGGTGCCGCCGCTACCAGGACGAGAGCCTCGAGGATCCCGAGGTGGCCCGTCGCATCGAACGCGACTATGTGCCGGTGCTGATCAACATCGACCGCCACCGCGATCGCTTCTCCGCCTTCGACGGGCGCGGCCTGCCCTACACGGTGGTGGCCGATGCCGACGACACCGTGCTGTTCCGCTTCACCGGCCACCTGAACCCGGCCGATCTGCGCTCGACCCTGGCCCGGCGGGCGGAGGGCGAGGCGGCCCCCGTGACCCCGGAAGAGGCCGCCGAGGCCGACTACGCCCTGGATCCGGAGGCGTTCGAGGCGTGGCTGGAGGAGCTCCACGACCCCACGGCCCACCGCTTCCACAACGCCCACGAGCGCGGCGACACCGGCAAGCGCCCCCAGCCGCTGACCTGGCGCTTCCTGCTGGAACGTCCGGCGTGGCACGACCGGCTGGAGGAGGTGCTGACGCTGATGGCAACGGATCTGGTGGATCCCGTGGCGGGCGGGTTCTACTACTTCACCGACCGCGACACGCCGTACGGCGAGGCCGAGGTGGAGACGGCCAAGGTCCTCGACGTCAACGCGCGGCTGGCCTGGACCTACGCCGCGGCGGCCGACGCCCTGGACAACCCGGCCTTCGCCGCCATCGCCGACGACGCCCTGGCCTACCTGAACACCACCCTGCGCGACCCCGACAGCGGGGCCTTCTTCGGCAGCCAGTCATCGGATCGCGATTACCACCGGCTGGACGATGCAAAGGCCCGCGCGGAGCACGGCGCGCCGCCGGTGGAGCGCGTGGTCTACACCGATTTCAACGCCCAGGCCGCCTTCGCCTTCGCACGCATCGCCCGCCTGCAGGACAAACCGGACCACGCCGAGACGGCGCGCGCCATCCTCGAACACCTGGAGGCGGAACTGCGGGACGGCGACGGCTACTACCACTATCTGGAGGCGGGGGATCCCCCCGAGGTCTCCGGCTTCCTCCCGGATCAGGCCTGGGCGGCCGCGGCCTGGTGGGCACTGGCGCGTGCCGAGGGCCGTGACGGCGACGATCTGCCGACACCGCTGGTCCGCCTGCTGGCCCACATCGAGGCGGCCTACCGGCTGGACGGGGATGACGAGGGGGAAACCGCCGGCTACCGGGAACGGCGCTCGGGACGGCCCTTCGTTCAGGCGCGCAGCAACAGCCTGCTGGCCTGGCTGGGCACCGAACTGAAAGCGGCCGGGGTGAGCGCGGCGCAGCTGGACGGCGTCGACCCCGAGGCGCTGCGCCGGCACGCCCTGGCGGGGACCCACTGGCGCCGGGGCGCCGATCCCGACGAGCTGGCGCTGGCCTTCCTCGCGCTGCGCGCCGGGGAGCAGCCCTAGCCGGGCATCCCCGGACCGCTCCCGTCGTCGGTCATGATGAGATAGACCCCCACGGCCGCCAGCACCATCCACAGGATCACCGCCCAGAACCCGATGGCCTCGGACAGCGGCCCCATGAAGAACAGGCTGGCCAGGCCCAGCGCCAGCAGGATGTTACCGATGTAGAAGCGGGTACCGAATCGTTCCTGTTGCATGTTCCAGCTCCGGTCTGATGCCTCCCCTCAGCGCCGCGTACCGTGCGTCGAGGGGGTCTGTGGTTCGTCGGAAGGGGCGGGGCGCGCCAGCCGGGGCTGTTCGCCCACGAGGCCCATGGCGTGGCGCATGATGGTGTTCTTCACCGGCAGCACGGTGTGGGTCAGATTGAGGCCGAGGCCCCGGGCCCAGCGCACCGGGGCCAGCTCGCTGCCGAAGACGCGCTTGAAGCCGTCCATGGCCGCCATCATCGCCAGATTGTCGGCCTTGCGCCAGCGCTCGTAGCGGCGCAGCACCGGGATGGAGCCGATGCCGCGCCGCTCGGCCCGGGCGTCCAGCAGCACCTCCGCCAGCACGGCCGCGTCGGCGAGCCCCAGGTTGACCCCCTGGCCGGCCAGCGGGTGGATGGTATGTGCCGCGTCCCCGATCAGCGCCAGGCGCGGGCGCACGTACGCCCTGGCATGGTTCAGGCGCAGGGGCAGCCCGGCGCGTTCGCCCACCGCCTCCACGGTGCCCAGACGGTGGTCGAAGGCCCGACCCAGTTCGGCCCGGAAGGCGTCCGGCTCCATGGCCAGCAGCTCTTCCGCGTGCTCGGTGGCCGCCGACCAGACGATGGAACAGCGCCCGTCCGCCAGCGGCAGGAAGGCCAGCGGCCCCTCGGGGAGGAAACGCTGCCAGGCCGTTTCGCGGTGCGGCTCGCTGGTCCGCACCGTGGCGACGATGGCGGTCTGACCGTAGTCCCAGCCGGTGCTCTCGATGCCCGCCTGCTCCCGAACCCAGGAGCGGCCGCCATCGGCGCCCACCATCAGGCCGCCGGCGAGCATCCGCCCGTCCGCCAGCCGCAGGTACATGTGATCGGCATCCCAGCCCATGCGCTCGATCTCTGCCGGCTGGATCAGTTCGACATTGGGCTGCGCCGCCACCACATCGTGCAGCGCGCTCTGCACCACGCGGTTCTCGATGATGTGGCCCAGGTGCGGCTCGCCCAGCTCGGCGGCATCGAAGTGGATGTGGCCGGGACTCTCGGCGTCCCAGACATCCATCTCGCCGAACGGGCTCACCCGCCGCGCCTCCATGCCCGGCCAGGCCCCGAGGTTCTCGAGGATCCGCTGGGAGGCGACCGTGATGGCGGAGACGCGCAGGTCGTACTCCCCCTCGCCGGCGCTGATGTCCGGCGCCATGCGCTCGACCACCGCCACCCGCAGCGGCGAGCCACCCAGGGCCGCGGCCAGGGCCATGCCGACCATGCCGCCGCCGACGATGATCACGTCGAAGGTGTGCGCCTCGGAGAGATGGACCGGACCGATCCGGGCGGAAGCGGTGCTGCTCATGGGCGAAGTCCTCGAGCCAGGCGCGGCACCCGACCGCCGAAGCCCATGGCCTGACGGGCCAGCGCCGTGCGGGCGGGAGGCAGAGCGTCCAGGGCGAGCAGGCCGGCGCCGCGCAGGTGGGCCAGCGGGGTACGGGGGCTGCTGAAGAGGCGCACCAGGCCGTCGGTAAAGACGGTGGTCCGCCGGTAGTCGGGTTGGCGGGCGGCCACATACGCCCGCAGGACCGCCGGATCACCCGGATCGGCCAGCCGCCCGCCACGGTGGCCGGTGGCGCCGGGATCCTCGGGATTCGGCGCCGCCGCCAGCAGCTCTGCCAGGACCGCCGCGTCGCGCAGCCCCAGGTTGTACCCCTGACCGGCCACCGGATGGAGCACGTGGGCGGCATTGCCGAGGATCAGCAGCCGCCGGTCGCTG
>CAZGJO010000024.1:0-16679 GCA_964525685.1 uncultured Ectothiorhodospiraceae bacterium
GGCCGCAGGTAGTTGTCGTAGAGGTCGGCCTCGGCGCTGCCCGGCTCCGGGTGCCAGTTGTAGCGCCAGCGCGCCAGCGGCGGCATGGACATCAGGATCGACTCGGTGCGGCCGCCGCTCTGCAGGCCGAACAGGGTGCCGCGGTCGTAGACCAGGTTGAACTCCACGTAGCGCCCCCGGCGGTAGAGCTGGAAGTCGCGCTCCGCCTCGCTGTACGGCGTGTGCTTGCGGGCGGCGACGATGGGGCGGTAGGCGGGGATGTAGTGGTCGCCGACACTCTTCATGAAGGCGAAGCAGTCGTCGAAGCCCCACTCGTTGAGATCGTCGAAGAAGAGGCCGCCGACGCCGCGCGTCTCCTCGCGGTGCTTGAGGTGGAAGTAGTCGTCGCACCACGCCTTGTATTCCGGGTAGACGTCCTCGCCGAAGGGGGCGCAGGCGGCGCGGGCGGTGCGGTGCCAGTGGAGCACGTCGTCGTGGACCGGGTAGAACGGCGTCAGATCGAAGCCGCCGCCGAACCACCAGACCGGCGCCTCGCCCGGCTTCTCGGCGACGAAGAAGCGAACGTTGGCGTGGGAGGTCGGCACGTGGGGGTTGCGCGGGTGGATCACCAGCGACACGCCCATGGCCTGGAAGCTCCGCCCCGCCAGCTCCGGCCGGCGCGCCGACGCCGCCGCCGGCAGCTCGCCGCCGAAGACGTGGGAGAAGTTCACCCCGCCCTGTTCGATGACGTCGCCCTCGGCCAGCACCCGGGTGCGCCCGCCGCCGCCGGCCTCGCGCTCCCAGGCGTCCTCCTCGAAGGTGGCGCCGCTATCCTCGGCGGCCAGTTCATCGCAGATGCGGTCCTGGAGGTCGAGCAGATAGCTCTTCACGGCGTCGATGTCGATGGTGCTCATGGGGGCTCCTCTTGTCGCGGGCGGGCAGTGTAGCCGGTCGAGTCGGGTGGGGACAGGCCGCGTCGGGCCTGTCCCCTCGGGGCTCAGTCGTCCGCCGGCTCGGCCCCGGCGGGGCCGTTCTCCCGGAAGCGGGCCTTCAGGCGATCCACCGCCTCCGGGGTCCAGCCCGGCGGCTCGGTGACCGCCCGCCAGGCGTCGATGTAGTCGGCGGGGGCGTAGACGTGGCCGAAACCGGCGGGGGCCTCGTCCCCGGCCATGACGTCCACCGCCAGCTGCAGACCGGTGACGATGGGGAACCAACGCAGCTCGTCGGTGACATCGGGCCCGCGCGGCGGCTCCATCCACTCCGGCTGACGGTAGAACGCCTGCGGCTCGAAGAAGGTCACCGGGTCACTGGCGTACTGCAGATAGAGGATCCGCATCGGCTCCCACGGGGCGTCGATGGCGCCGCCATCGGTGTACTGGTTGGAAAAGCGCACCACCGAGTCGTCGCGAAAGCGCGGCAGCCAGGCCGGCGAGCCGGGCTGGCGCTGGCGGGTGATCTCCCGCCACGCCTCGCTGCGATAGGGCGGCCCGCTCCACAGCGCCCCGGAGACCGGATCGCCGATGACGTCGTAGAAATCCAGCGCGCGCTCGGAGTTCAGCGCGCCCAGACTCAGACCGTAGAGATAGAGGTCCGGCCGCTCGTCATCCGGCAGCCCGCTCCAGTGCTCGTACACGGTGCGAAAGAGCGCCTGCGCCGTCTGGTGGCCGTACTGCTCCTCCACCATCAGCGACAGCCAGCTCGGCAGATAGGAGTACTGCGCGGCGACACTGGCAATGTCGCCGTGGTGGAGGTATTCCACCGTGTCCATGGCCGAGGGATCGATCCAGCCGCGGCCGGTGGGCGTCACCAGCACCAGCTCCGAGCGATCGAAGGAGCCGACCCGCTTCATCTCCGCCAGCGCCAGCTCGGCGCGCGCCTCGATGGTCTCCGCCGAGTTCAGCCCGACGTAGACGCGCAGCGGCTCCTCGGCCGCCTCCTCGGTGAGCGCCGCGATGGCCTCCCGATCCGGTCCGTCGGTGACGTAGTTGCGCCCCGGCCGGCCCAGCTTCTCCCAGCCGATCAGCGACGCCTCGCTGCCGGTCTTCAGCGGATCGCCGGGCTGGGCGACGTCCGGCTCCATGCGCGCATCGATCTGCTGGAAGGAGTTGTCCATGGTGCGCAGCATCTGACGGAACAGCAGCCCGTCGATGATCATCCAGAAGAGGAGCAGGGCCACCAGCGCCCCGGTGGCATTGGCGATGCGCCGGGGGATGAAGCGGTTGAGCCGCTCGGACACGGCCTGGAAGGTCAGCCGGAAGAGACGCGCCACCACCACCAGCCCGGCGAAGACCACCAGCGCGATAAGGCCGACCCGGAAGCGGTGGGCGCTGTCCAGCGGCGCCATGCCCATCAGCTCGCGCACCTGGTTCTGCCACTCGCCGGCCTGCCACAGGAAGACCAGCGCCACGCCGACGAAGATCACCGCCGCCACCCCCACGGTGATGCGGTGGACCCGCTCGCTCACGTCGGGCAGCTCCAGGTAGTGCCAGAACCAGCGCGCCAGCACCCCGATGCCGTACCCCGCCGCCAGCGAGAGGCCGGACAGCACCCCCTGCATCTCCCAGGAGCGCGGCACCAGACTCGGGGTCAGCGAGACCGCGAAGAAGAGCGTGGCCAGCAGCAGGCCGGTGGTGCAGAGGGAATCGGCAAAGCGCCAGAACGGTCGGGCCATCGTCGCACTCAGGCGGCGAATGTCAGGGGCGAGGTTCGGCATGCGGGCGGCGGTCATCGGTTGCAGGAATCAGGTAGCTACGTTGCACGAGGCGAGCGCATGGGGCAAGGTTGGAACGAAGGCAGGTGGCGAAGCCGTTGGCTGCACGTCCCGAAGGTAGCGTGCCCGACGCACCGCTGGCGGGACCCATCCAAGCCCTCAGTATCTTCAGGCGGCAGCTGGTGAAGCAGCTTTCGGCCGTACAAGACTTTGGATGAGAGGTGTTAGATGAATATCAAAGACCTGATTCATGAGGCAGAAGCCCTTCCGGTAGAAGAGCGGGCGCTCATTGTGGACTCGCTGCTCCGTAGCCTGAATCCGCCGGAATCCAGGATCGACGAAAAGTGGGCGACAGTAGCAGTCAAGCGTTTGAAGAAGGTTCGCTCGGGTGCGGTCGAAAGTGTTCCGGGTGAAGAGGTGTTTGCAAGGGTTTGGAGGAACCACGCTCAATGAGCTTTCGCTTTCATCCGGAAGCCGAGCGCGAGCTGAATGAGGCTGTCGAATACTACGAGGATGTCGAATCTGCCCTTGGATATGTTCTCTCGGTTGAAATCTACTCTGCGATTCAACGCGCTGTAGCCTATCCACGTGCGTGGCCGGTTCTTGATGGCGACGTCCGGAGGGCGTTGGTTCGGAGATTCCCTTATGGGGGTGCTTTACTCCGAAGAAGAGGACACTCTTCTTGTCATTGCCGTAATGAATCTGCACCGGGAGCCTGGCTATTGGAGAGAGCGTCGTTGAGTGCCGAACAAGACCATCCAGCCGATGCTCGTACCTCGCGAGGCTGATGGCCGCTGTTACACATGACCACCCTCCTCATCGGCTTCGACTCCGCCTGGACCCCCGCCAACGCCGGGGCCATCGTCGGCCTCCTGCGCGCCGATGACGGCACCCTCCATGATCTCGGCCCACCGCAGCCGGCCGACTTCCACGAAGCCGAGACCCGGATCCTCGACTGGCAGGCCCGCCACCAGCCGGACGCCACCCTCGTGCTCATCGATCAGCCGACCATCGTCAACAACGCAACCGGTCAGCGCCCCGTCGAACACCTGGTCAGCTCGCCGGTCAGCCGTCGGCGTGGCGGCATGCAGCCGGCCAACCTGGCGCGGGCGGACATGTTCGGCGTGGAAGCCCCCATCTGGTGGTTTCTGGACCGCTTCGGCGGCCCAGCGAACCCGCTGGGCTCACTGAGCAGGACGTGGGTCATCGAGACCTATCCGGTCCTCATACTGATAGCCCGGGGCTGGACACGGCCGAACCCTCGCCCCACCGGCCGCCTGCCCAAGTACAACCCGGCACGCCGGCAGACCTTTACCCTGTCGGACTGGCGCTTCGTCGTCGAGCGCCTGCGAGAGGCCTGTGGCGACCACCGACTCGCGGGCATCGGCGGCTGGCTCGACCGGGCCGCCGAACTCGACACACCCCGCAAGCGCGATCAGGACGGCCTCGATGCCTGCCTCTGCCTGCTGGCCGCGCTGTCTCTGGCCGAGAGCGCGTCGCCGGAGGCAAACGGGAACCTGATGGTCGGTGACATGGACACCGGCTGCCTGGTCGTCCCCTACGACGCGACCCTGACCGCGGAACTGGAAGCGCGCTGCCAGGACACGCAGCGACGCCCATCGGAATGGGTGCGTCCCTTTCATCTCTCGACGGTGGCATGCTGATCGGCATCGCCGATCGACACGACCGCCCACGTCGGCCCCATGGCCCGGAGGAGACCCTTGAAACACCTCACCCTCATCCGCCACGCCAAATCGAGCTGGGACCACTCCGGCCTCAGTGATTTCGAGCGCCCGCTGAACGCGCGCGGCCAGCGCGATCTCCCCGGTCTGGTCGAGCGCGCCACCGGCCAGCTCCCGCGCCCCGAGCGGCTGATCTTCAGCGGCGCCGTGCGCACCCGCCAGACCAGCCAGCCCCTGGCCGAGGCGTGGCAGCTCGACGAGTCCGCCTGGCTGGAGCGCCGCGACGCCTACGAGGCCTCCCTCGACGCCCTGCTGGCGCTGCTGCGCGAGCAGCCGGACAGCTGCCACCACCTCGTCCTTGTCGGCCACAACCCCGGCATGAGCGATCTCCTCGCCCACCTCACCGCCACCCCGCCGCGCCACTATCCCACCGCCGCCTTCGCCCACCTGGAGCTCGCCGTCGACCGCTGGTCGGCCCTCGAACGCGGCTGCGCCCGGCTGCTGATCTTCGACTATCCCAAGCTGCACGCCTGAGCCGGCCGCACAGTCCTTGCGGACATTGCCGCTCCATGTGCCAAGTGATACTTTTCTATCACTTCTCTCCGAACACGGGGCGCACCATGAAGGTCGAGCTTGTCACCACCCTCAAACGCCAGGCCACACGGATACTGGCCGATCTGCACGAGACCAGGGAGCCGGTGCTGATCACCGAGCACGGTCAGCCATCCGCCTACCTTGTCGACGTTGAGGATTATGAATTCATGCAGCGCCGGCTTGCGCTGCTTGATGGGCTCTCGCGGGGGGAGCGTGCTGTACTCGATGGACGGACGTACAGCCAGGATGAAGCCAGGGAGAGAATGGACCGATGGCTGAGATAATCTGGACCGAACCCATCATGCGCGAGGAACGCGCGCTTCGCATGGCGATGTTGGAAGGTTCGACGGACTCGGGCTCCAGCTGACCACTGCGCAGAATCGTTTCATGATCGGCACCCCATGAATACTCATCTTGTTGACCCAAAAGGCGAAGAAGCGCAATCTATCGTTTCATAATCGTTTCACGGTATCGCCATGGGTCCGACCACCGACAATCTTCTGGGCCGCCTTCGCGCCCTCGGTAGCGCCTCGCGCGCCGAGCTGGTCGAGGCCTCGGGCGCCAGTGCGGCCACCGTCTACCGCCGGCTGCGGGACGCCGAGGCGCGCGGCAAGGTGGTCTCCTTCGGTCGCGGGCCGGCCACCCGCTATGCCGTGCGCGGGCCTTTGTTCGGCCGCGCCGACACCGCCGTGCCGCTCCATCGTGTCGATGGTGAGGGTCGCGTCCATCCCCTGGCCGAGCTGGTCGGGCTCGACCACGGCGCGGTTCTGGTTCGCCCCGCCAATCAGGGGCCACTCCCGGATCTGCTCCTCGGTGAGGCCGGCACCGGGCTGTTCGACGATCTGCCGTTCTTCCTCCAGGACCTGCGCCCCCAGGGCTTTCTCGGCCGCCTGAACGCCCACATCCTCCCCACCTTCCCGGACAATCCGGAGCACTGGTCCACCGAGCACATCGGTCTCTGGCTGCTGGACCACGCCATCGACACCCCCGGCGATCTGCTGCTCGGCGACGCGGCGGTGGCACGTTGGCGCGGGTGGCGGCCGGAACGGGCCACGATCGACGATTTCCCGGCGCTGGCCGCGCGGGCCTTGGCCGGGGGTGCACCCGGCTCTTCGGTGGGGGGCGAACAGCCGAAGTTCGCCGCCGAGGTGGACGGGCGCGCGGTGCTGGTGAAGTTCTCGCCCCCCGACGACGGCAGCGCCATCGCCCGGCGCTGGCGCGATCTGCTGGTGTGCGAGTCGCTGGCCCTGGCCACCCTCGGGGAACACGGGCTGACTGTGGCCGAGAGTCGCCTGCTGGAACGCGAGGGGCGCTTCTTTCTGGAGTCGGTGCGCTTCGACCGCACCGCACGGGGTGGCTGCCTGCCGGCCTTGTCGCTGCTCACTGTGGATGCCGAGTTCTGCGGCACCGGACAGGGGTGGCGACGGGCCATCGCGGCCCTGGCCCGGCAGTCCCGGGTCAGCGACGAGACGGTGGCGACCGTCGCCCGGGTCCAGGCCTTCGCCGACTGGATCGAGAACAGCGATCAGCACCTCGGCAACCTGAGCCTCCAGCCGCACCCCGACGGTCGGCTGGCGCTGGCCCCGATCTACGACATGCTGCCCATGGGCCATGCCCCGCGCCCCGGCGAGGTGCCGCCAACGGCCGACTTCCGTCCGCCACCGGCCCACGCGGGGGTCGAGCCGTGGCGCGAGGGCGGGGCCATGGCGCTGGAGTTCTGGCGGCGCGCGGCCGAAGACACCCGCATCACCCCTGACTTTCGGATCATGGCGGCGGGGCGGGCCGAGCGTGTCGCCGCCGCGCTGGCGACACCAGAAGCCCCGGCTACCGATACCCCCGGCTGGTAGCAAGCGGCCGCTCACCCCGCCCGCACCACCTCGCCGCTGATCAGGTCGCGGATCGCGGTCGGCTGTGCCTGGCCGCCGGTGGGGCCGATCAGTACGTGGTCGAGCCGGGTGCCGAACAGGCGCCGCACCACCTCGGCGCTGCGCAGCGGCGGCCGGCCGGCGCGGTTGGCGGAGGTGGAGATCACCGGCTTGCCGAAGGCGCGGGCCAGGGCGGCGGCCGGGGGGTGGGCGCTCACACGCACGGCGAGGGTGGTGTGTTCACCGCGCAGTCGACGGGCGAGGCCGCGCGCCGCCGGCGCCAGCCAGGTGTGCGGGCCGGGCCAGCTCGCCGCCAGCCGCGCCTCCTGCTCGGCGGTGAGGCGGGCGAGGTAGGGGCGCAGCTGGTCGAGGTCGGCGGCCAGCAGGATCAGGCCCTTCTGCCACGGCCGCCGCTTCAGCGCCAGCAGCCGGTCGATGGCCTCGGGGTTGTCGGGATCGCAGCCGAGGCCGAACACCGCCTCGGTGGGATAGGCCACCAGTCCGCCGGCCGCCAATGTCCGCGCCGCCGCGACGGGGGCGCCGAAGGGCACCCCGGCGGGCCTCACGCCTCTTCACCCTCCTCGGGGAAGGGCTCGGCGTAGGTGCACGACTTCTGCGGACAGACCTTCTCGCGGCCACGCTTCTTGGTGGTCTTGATGGTCAGCACCGGCCAGCTGCACTGGGGGCAGGTCTCGGCGATGGGCGGGTTGAACACCGCGTAGCGGCACTTGGGATACTCGGAGCAGGAGTAGAAGTCCTTGCCCTTGCGCGACTTGCGCTTCTGCAGCTCGCCCTTGCCGCACTCGGGGCAGGTGACGCCGGTGGGCTCCGGTTTCTCCAGCGGCTCCACGTGGCGGCAGTCGGGGTAGTTGTTGCAGCCGATGAACTTACCGTAGCGCCCCTTGCGGATGATCAGCTCGCCGCCGCACTCCGGGCAGCTGCGCCCCTCGACCTTCTCCGGCTCCCTGGCCGCGTCGGCGGCGCTCTCGTCGACATCGCGGGTATAGCTGCACTCCGGATAGCCGGTGCAGCCGATGAACGAGCCGCGCCGGCCCAGACGCTTGGTCAGCGGCTTGCCGCACTCGGGGCACGCCTCGCCGATGTCCTCCTGGGTGACGTCGGCCCGGCTGACGCTCTCCGCCTTCTCCTCCACCAGCGCGTGGAAGGGCTGCCAGAACGCCTCCATCACCGGGACCCAGTCGCGCTCGCCGCGGGCGACGTCGTCCAGCTCGTCCTCCAGCCGCGCGGTGAAGTCGTAGTCGACGTACTGCGGGAAGTGGTTGGTGAGGAAGCGGTTCACCACCCGGCCGACGTCGGTGGGGATGAAGCGCTTGCGATCCATCTCCACGTATTCGCGCTGCTGCAGGGTCTGGATGATGCTGGCGTAGGTGGAGGGACGGCCGATGCCGTACTCCTCCAGGGTCTTGACCAGGCTCGCCTCGGTGTAGCGCGGCGGCGGCTCGGTGAAGTGCTGCTCGGGGACCACCTCGTTGAGGGTGACCACGTCACCCTCCGCCAGCGGCGGCAGGATGCGATCGGCGTCCTTGTCCTCCTTGCTGTCGTCCTGACCCTCCTGGTAGACCGCCATGAAGCCGGGGTCGACGATGGTCGAGCCGTTGGCGCGGAACAGGTGCTTCGGTTCGCCGGCCATCAGATCCACGGCCACGGTGTCGATGGTGGCGTGGACCATCTGGCAGGCGACGGTGCGCTTCCAGACCAGTTCGTAGAGGCGCAGCTGATCCTTCTCCAGCCGCGCGCTCAGCGCCTCCGGCGCGCGGGCGGCGGAGGTGGGGCGGATGGCCTCGTGGGCCTCCTGGGCGTTCTTCGACTGGGTGCGGTAGGAGCGCGGCTTGGCCGGCACCTTGTCGGTGCCGAAGCGCTCGCCGATGACGTCACGCAGCTCGCCCACCGCCTCGTTGGCGAGGTTCACCGAGTCGGTTCGCATGTAGGTGATCAGACCGACGGTCTCGCCGCCGATGTCGATGCCCTCGTAGAGCTGCTGGGCCACGCGCATGGTGCGCGAGGCGGTGAAGCCGAGCTTGCGCGCCGCCTCCTGCTGCAGGGTCGAGGTAGTGAACGGCGGTGCCGGGTTGCGCTTGCGCTGCTTCTTCTCGACCTTGTGGACCGTCAGTTTGCCGTCGGCGGCCTCTTCCAGCTGCCGGCGCACCGTGTCGGCCCGCCCCTCGTCGGTGATGGTGAACTGCTCCACCTTGTCGCCGTCGAAGTGGGTCAGGCGGCCGGTGAGCGGCTGGTCCCCGGCGCTGGCGCGCGCCTCCACGGTCCAGTACTCCTGCGGCACGAAGGCCTCGATGGCCTCCTCGCGCTCGACGATGAGCCGCAGCGCCGGTGACTGCACGCGCCCGGCGGAGAGCCCGCGCCGGACCTTCTTCCACAGCAGCGGCGAGAGGTTGAAGCCGACCAGGTAGTCCAGCGCGCGGCGCGCCTGCTGGGCGTTGACCAGATCGTCGGAGAGCTCGCGCGGCTCCTCGATGGCGTTCTGGATGGCATTCCTGGTGATCTCGTTGAACACCACCCGGCCGACGGTCTTGTCCTTGAGCACGCCGCGCTCGCGCAGCAGCTCGTAGAGGTGCCAGGAGATCGCCTCGCCCTCGCGGTCGGGGTCAGTGGCGAGATAGAGGGCGTCGGCCGACTTCACCGCCTTGGCGATGGCGTCGATGTGCTTGTTGTTCCGCTCCACCGGCTCGTAGTGCATGGCGAAGCCGTTGTCGGGCTCCACCGCGCCCTCCTTGGGGCGCAGATCGCGGACATGGCCGTACGAGGCCAGGACCTTGTAGTCCTTGCCCAGGTACTTCTCGATGGTCTTCGCCTTGGCCGGCGACTCCACCACAACGACATTCTTGGCCATGTGCGCTCTCTTCAGAAAAAGCAAAACCCGCGCGGGGCGGGCTCGTTGGATCCTGCGCCGCCGGGACGTCACCCCGGCGGCTGGCCGGCCACCCTAGTGGAGGTTGCCCGCCATCTCGTTGAAGACCAGGTCCTCCATCCAGGCGAAGGCGGCTTCCTGACCCGGCAGGTTGAACAGCACCATCAGCACCACCCACTTGAGCTGCTCGAGGTCGATGACCTCGGCGTCCAGGGCCATCACGCGGTCGATGACCATCTCGCGGGACGCCTGGTCGAGGACCCCGACCTGCTCCAGGAAGAGCAGGAAGCCGCGGGTCTCGGCGTCCATCTTCTCGGTCTCTTCCTCGGTGAAGACGCGGAGGCTCTGGGGGTGGAAGGGCTCGCCGCCGGTGTTCTCCTGCAGGTCCACCAGGCCTTCCAGCCAGGCGAACGCCTTGTCGATCTCGCCTCTGTGAAAGCCGGCGGCGGAGAGCTCCGTGCGAAGGGAATCCTCATCCGGTTCGAGTTCCATCTCCTCGTCGTAGAGGTAGTTCTCGAACAGGTACATCAGAACGTCGAGCACGTTCTCTTTCATCAACTCGGCCTCTTTGTCGCGCGGCCGTAGCGCCCCCCCGGGGCTGCCACGACCGCGCCTTCCAGTTCAAGCAAAATTAGCATGGAGGAAACCGTTTCCGGCGTCAATCCGCACCTTTCCACCAGAGTATCCACGTTTTCGGGCTCCGCGCCCAGGGCCTCGAGCACCCGGTCCGCCTCCGGCGAGCGGCCGCCGGCGGCGGTGGGGGCCGCCTCTTCGGTGGCGGGCACGACGATCCCCGGGGCGACCTCCTCGATCACGTCGGCGGCCGATTCCACCAGCCGGGCACCGTCCCGGATCAGGCGGTGGCAGCCCCGGCTGCCCGGATTGCGCACCGGCCCCGGTACCGCCATGACCTCGCGGCCCGCCTCCAGCGCCAGACGGGCAGTGATCAATGAGCCGGAGCGGCGCGCCGCCTCCACCACCACGGTCCCCAGGGTCATCCCGGCGATGATCCGGTTGCGGCGCGGGAACTGATGGCGCACCGGCGGGGTGCCGGGCGGCAGTTCGGCCACCAGGGCGCCGCCTTCGCGGATGGCCGCCGCCAGCTGCCGATGGCGATGCGGGTAGACCTGATCCGGGCCGCAGCCGAGGACCGCCACGGTGGGTCCTTCGGCCTCCAGGGCCCCGCGATGGGCGGCGCCGTCGATGCCCAGCGCCAGGCCGCTGACCACGCTCAGTCCGGCACGCGCCAGCCCCGCCGCCAACGCCTCGGCCTGTTCGACCCCGGCCGGCGACGGCTTGCGCGTGCCCACCACCGCCACGCCGGGCCACGCCACGCTGTCCGGGTCGCCATTGACGAACAGCACCGGCGGTGGGTCGTCGAGTTCACGCAGACCCGCCGGATAACGCGGGTCGTCCAGGGGCAGCAGGTGGTGCCCCGACGCCTCCAGCCAGGCCCGCGCCGCCGCCAGCTCCGGGGACGGCGGCGCGGTCAGCGCGGCCAGCACCTCGCGATCCCGGATCCCGAGGGCGGCAAGCGCCGCCGCGTCGCGATCCAGCAGGGCGTCCGGCCCCCCGTAACGCGCCACCAGCCGGGCGATCCGGGTCGCGCCGAGGCCGGGACAGCAGGCCAACCGCAACCACTGGTCCGGCGCCGCCAGCGGGTCTCCCGCTGCCAGCCGTTCGGCCAGCCCCGGGCCGGCATCGGGGGGCTCGTCGGCCAGCCCCGGCAGACCGGGTTCGCTGACCGGCAGGCGCGCCGGTTCGGGGTGTTCATCGGGGATCGGGGGTGTCGCGGCTGCCATGGGGTCCTCCTTGACCGGGCCAGTGGCCGTGGGTGCCTTGAATCCAGTATGATCGGACTCATTCTATCCGTACAGACCCCCACTGCAAGCTGGAAACCATGGCCCTGCTCAACGTTCTGCACTTTCCCGATCCCCGCCTGCGCACCGTGGCCGAACCGGTGGCCGAGGTGGACGACACCATCCGCCAGCTGGTGGACGACATGTTCGAGACCATGTACGAGGCCCCGGGCATCGGCCTGGCGGCCACCCAGGTCAATGTCCATCAGCGCGTCATCGTCATCGATGTCTCCGAGGACAAGAGCGACCCGCGCGTCTACATCACTCCCGAGATCCTCACCCGCGAGGGCATCGAGACCATGGAGGAGGGCTGTCTCTCGGTCCCCGGCATCTTCGAGAAGGTGGAGCGCGCCGATCGCGTCACCGTGCGCGCCCTGGATCGCCACGGCGAAGAGCGCGAGGAGGAGGCCGACGGTCTGCTGGCGGTCTGCATCCAGCACGAGATCGACCACCTGGACGGCAAGGTCTTCGTCGACCACCTCTCCGAGATCAAGCGCACCCGCATCCGCAAGAAGCTGGAAAAGCAGGCCAAGCGGACGATGTGACCCCGATGCGCACTGTCTTCGCCGGCACCCCGGAGTTCGCCGCCACCGCCCTCGACGCCCTGCTGGACCACCCCGGTGCCGAGGTGGTGGCGGTCTACACCCAGCCCGATCGCCCCGCCGGGCGCGGGCGCAAGCCGCGTCCGTCGCCGGTGAAGGAGCGCGCCCTGGCCGCCGGGCTGCCGGTCCATCAACCGGAGGATTTCCGCGACCCCACCACACGGGCGACCCTGGCGGAGCTGGCGCCGGACCTGATGGTGGTCGCCGCCTACGGCCTGATCCTGCCCCGCTCGGTGCTGGAGATCCCGCGCCTGGGCTGCGTCAACATCCACGCCTCGAGGCTGCCCCGCTGGCGTGGCGCGGCACCCATCCAGCGCGCCATCCTCGCCGGCGACACCGAGACGGCGGTGGATCTGATGCGCATGGCGCCCGGCCTCGATACCGGTCCGGTGCTGGCCGAGACGGTCCTGCCCATCGGCCCCCGGGAGACCGGTGGCGAGCTCCACGACCGTCTGGCCACCGCCGGCGCCCGCCTGCTGGCCGACAACCTCGAGGCGCTGGCCGCCGATGGACTCACCCCCCGCCCCCAGGACGACGCCGAGGCGACCTACGCCCGCCGCCTGGAGACCGCCGAGGCGGAGCTGGACTGGACACAATCGGCCGTCGACCTCGACCGCCGGATCCGCGCCTTCAACCCGTGGCCGGTGGCGCGCACCACGGTGGCCGGGGAGGCGCCGCTGCGGATCCACGCCGCCGAGCCGCGGGACGAGGCCAGCGAGGCCGCCCCCGGCACGGTGCTGGCAGTGTCTCGCGAGGGGGTCGAAGTCGCCACCGGCGACGGCGTCCTGCGGCTGACCACCCTGCAGACCCCGGGGGGACGGCCGCAGCCGGTGGCCGATTTCCTCAACGGCCACCGCGACCTGCTGGCGCCGGGTACCCGCCTGGGGGCCGCATGAGTGGCGGGAGGGGCGACAGTCGCGCCGCCGCCGCGGAGGCCATCGCCGCCGTCTTCCACCACGGGCGGGCACTGGACGAGGCGCTGACCGCCTCCCGCCATCTGCCCACCGCTCCACGGGACCGTGGTCTGGCGCGCGCCATCGCCTACGGCGCCGTGCGCCACGGCGTGGAGCTCGGCTTCTACCGCGACCGTCTGCTGGACAAGCCGCTGCGCAAGCGCGACGCCGCCGTGGACGGCCTGCTCATCGCCGGCCTCTACCAGATCGCCCACATGCGCATCCCCGATCACGCCGCCGTGGCGGCCACGGTGGATGCCACCAAGGCGCTGCGGGCGCCGCGCAGTCGCGGGCTGGTCAACGCCATCCTGCGCCGCTTCCAGCGCGAACGTGCCGAACTCGAGGCGGCCGCCGCGGCCGTTCCCGCCGCCCATCACAACCACCCCGACTGGCTGCTGGCGCGCCTGCGCGCCGACTGGCCCGGGGACTGGGAAGCGGTGGTCGCCGCCAACAACACCCCGGCCCCCATGACCCTGCGGGTGAACCGCCGCCGGCAGGACCGGGACGCCTACCGGGCGCGGCTGGCGGAGGCCGGTCTGGCGGCGGAACCGGTGGCGGCCGCGCCGGACGCCCTGACCCTCGCCGAGCCGGTGGATGTCACCGAGCTCCCCGGCTTCGCCGACGGTGCCGTCTCGGTACAGGATGCCGCCCCGCAGCTTGCCGCGCCCCTGCTGGATCCGCATCCCGGCGAGCGCGTCCTCGACGCCTGCGCCGCCCCCGGCGGCAAGACGGCCCACCTGCTGGAGCACTGCCCCGAGGCCGAGGTCGTCGCCCTGGATGCCGACGCGGGGCGCCTGGACCGTGTCCACGAGACCCTGGCGCGGCTCGATCTCGCCGCCACGGTGCTCACGGGCGACGCCGCCCGCCCCGCCGACTGGTGGGACGGCACCCCCTTCGATCGCATCCTCATCGACGCACCGTGCACCGGCACCGGGGTCATCCGCCGCCATCCGGATATCAAATTCCTGCGCCGACTGGACGATATCGAGGCGCTGAGGGGGCGCCAGGCGGCCATCCTTCAGGCATCATGGGAGATGTTGCGCCCCGGCGGGCGGCTGGTCTATGCCACCTGCTCGGTCCTCCCGGCGGAAAACGCCGAGCAGATGACCGCCTTTGTCGAGGCGCGCCCCGATGCGACGCCGTTCATGCCGGCGGCCAACTGGGGCCGGGTCAGTGGTCCGGGGCGGCAGATCCTCCCCGGCGAGGCGGAGATGGATGGTTTCTATTACGCGGTGGTGGACAAGCACGCTGACTAGCCTTGCGCTGGGGCTCGGGCTGCTTCTGGCCGGGGCGGCCCAGGCCAGCGGCGGTCTGTCCGTCGATCAGGGCCGGTTCCATCAGGAGCAGGGGGTGTGGGTGCTGAACGCCGACCTCGATCTGCGCCTCACCGAGCCCCTCTACGATGCGCTGACCAGCGGCGTCACCCTGCACGTGGAGCACGAGGTCCGGGTCATGGAGGACAGGGCGTGGTGGCGGCCGGACAGCGAGGCCGCGCGGCTCACCTTTCGCCTCGATCTCACCTACCACTCGCTGACCCGGCGCTACGTGCTCCACAACCACAACATCGGCCGCCAGACCAGCCACGACTCCCTGAGTTCGGCCCTGCGCACGGTGGAGGCCCTGCGCGACCTGCCGATCATCGATGACGCCCTGCTGGAGCCGGGGCAGGCCTACTACGGCGAGCTGCGTAGCCGGGTGTCCGTGGATACGCTCCCGCTGGCATTGCGCCCGCTGGACTGGTTCGCCAACCACTGGCGCCTGACCAGTGAACGAGCCGCATGGCCACTCGGGACCTGACACCCCTGCGCCGCCTGCTCGCCGCCCCGGTGCTCACCGGGGTGCTGGCGATCCTGCTGATCACCTCCCTCTACCTGCTCAGCGGCATGACCGACACCGCGGCGCGCTTCTCGCAGCTCTACGGGGTGCTGCTGGGCGTCAATGTGCTGGCGCTGGTGGTCCTGCTGGCCCTCATCGTGCGCGGGCTGGCCCGGCTGATCCATCAGGTTCGCCGCGACGAACCGGGCTCCCGCCTGACCCTGCGGCTGGTGGTGATCCTGGCGCTGCTGGCCACGGTCCCGGTGGCCGTGGTGTATACCTTCTCCCTCGGCTTCCTGGATCGCTCCATCGACAGCTGGTTCGATGTCGAGGTGGAGCGCGCCCTCAGTGACAGCCTGGAGCTGAGCCGCACGGCCATCTCGACGCGCACCGCCCGCCACATGAACCAGACCCGCGACGTGGCCCATGCCATCGTGGCCAACCGGGGCGACCCCGGCCCGCTGCTGGAGCAGCTGCGCCAGGATGAGCAGGCTGCGGAACTCACCCTGGTCGGTGGCGACGGCCGCTACCTGGCCCATGCCAGCAGCGCCCGGCGCGGCTTCCTGCCCACCCCGATCCCGCGCGCCGCGGCCGCCCAGGTCCGTTCCGGGGTGCCGCACACGGCGCTGGAGCCGGGGGATCCCGACGGCTTCCTGGTCCGCATCCTGCTCCATCTGCCGGGCAGCCGCGACACCCTGCTCCAGGCCATCTATCCGGTCTCCACCGAACTGGCCCGGCTGGCCGACGAGGTGGAGGAGGGCTACCGTCAGTACCAGTCCATCTCCTATCTGCGCCAGCCGCTCCAGGCCAGCTTCGCGGCCACCCTGACGGTGGTGCTGCTGCTGGCGGTGCTCGGCGGCGTCTGGCTCGCCATCCTGCTGGCCAACCGGCTGGTGGCCCCGATCCGCGACCTGGCCGACGGCACCCGGGCGGTGGCCGCCGGCGACTACACCAAGCGGCTGCCGCTGCCGCGCGCCGGGGACGAGCTCGGGTTTCTGGTGCGCTCCTTCAACGAGATGACCGCCCGGGTGGGGCGTACTCAGGAGGCCGCCAACCGCAGTCAGCGCCAGGCCGAGACCGAGCGCGCCTTCCTCGAGACCGTGCTCGCCTGTCTCTCCTCGGGGGTGCTGACCCTCGGCGCCGACGGCCGGGTACTGAGCTGCAACCGCGCCGCCGGCTTCATCCTGGTGGCACCGCTGGACAAATCGCGTGGCCGCCACATCCAGGCCCTGGCCGGCAACCTTCCCCACCTGGAACCCTTCGTCCAGGCCGTGGCGACCCACCTGGAACACGACGAGGACTGGGGCGAAACCGTGACCCTGTTCACCCCGCAGGGCCAGCGGCTGCTGACGGTCCACGGCAGTCAGCTGCCGGTGGTCGACGGCGACGGGCCGGGCCACGTGGTGGTCTTCGACGACGTCACCAATCTGGTCCAGGCGCAGCGCGAGGCGGCCTGGGGCGAGGTGGCGCGGCGCCTGGCCCACGAGATCAAGAACCCGCTGACGCCCATCCGCCTGGCCGCCGAACGCCTGCGCCATCGCCTGATGGGGGCCGGCGACGAGGAACAGGCCGCCCTGCTGGATCGCTCCACCCGCACTATCATCCACCAGGTGGAGGGGCTGGAATCCATGGTGCGCGCCTTCGCCGACTATGCCCGGACGCCGCCCGGGGAGCACCGCCCCATCGACCTCAACGAGCTGCTGATGGAGATCGTCGAGCTCTACCGCAACGATCAT
>CAZGJO010000025.1:0-10480 GCA_964525685.1 uncultured Ectothiorhodospiraceae bacterium
TGGTGCTGGAGGGTGTCCAGCTGCTGGACCCGGCGGGCGCCCCGGTGGCCCGCTTCGACGAGATGCGCCTGAGCCTTGCCGGGCTCGCCAGCCTGCGGCAACGCGAGCTGGTCTTCGGGGAGCTGGCGCTGTACGGGGCCGAGCTGGAGGTGGTGCGCGACGTTACCGGCGAGTGGCGTTTCGGCGGTGTGGCCGGCGAGGCCGGGACGGCACCCGGGACGGCGGGCCTGGCGCGGCTGCGCGACTGGCTGTTCAGTCAGCAGCGCGTGCGGCTGAACGACATCCGGGTCCTGTGGCGCGATGCCTATCGCGCGGGCGAGGCGGCGCCGGTGCAGGTGTGGACCGTGCAGGCCCTCAACCTCTTCAACCACCGCCAGCGCCATCAGCTGGAGGCCCGCCTGACGCCCCCCGAGGGCTTTGGCGGGGGGCTGACGCTGACCGGGTTCTTCGAGGGGCCGGGGACCGATCCCGCCGACTGGGACGGGACGCTTCACCTGGAGGGGCGCGGGCTGGATCTGGCGGGTCTGGCCGATCAGGGGTTCCCGCTGGACCTGGCGGGGCGCCTCGACGTTGCCGTCTGGGGCGACTGGCGTGAAGGGCAGTTGGTGGACGGCGTGGGTGACCTCGCCATCGAGGGCCTGCGGCCCGGCGAGGCCGGGCGTCGCTTCGACGGGCTCGATGGTGTCGCCGCGGAGCTGCGTCTGCACCAGCACGACGACGTCTTCCGCCTGGACCTGCCGTGGTTGCAGTTCGAGGCCGACGGCGAGGTGCTCCCGGCGACCCAGGGGCGGTTGGGTGTGCGCGTGCCCGAGCGCGCCGGTTGGCCCGCCCTGGCCCTGCGCCTGGGCGAGCTGCCGGTGGCTCCGGTGATCCCGTGGCTGGACAGGCTGAGCGAGACCGGCGTCATGGCGGAGATCGCCGCCGCCACGCCCGACGGGACCCTGCGCGCCATGGCCCTGGACTTCCACCCCGAGGCCCCGGCCCGCAACCGCTGGGCCGGCTACGCCGAATTCGACGCACTGGCGTGGGAGCCGCGCAACGGCCTCCCCGGCATCGACGGGCTCCACGGGGCGGCCTGGTTCGATCCGCGCGGCGGGGTCGTCGACTGGCGCGTAGCGGACGGGCACCTGGCGCTCCCCGAGCTGGCCCGGGAGACCTGGCCGGTGGCACGGGCCGAGGGCCTGACGGACTGGCGCCACGGCGATGACGGCTTCTGGCTGCGCGGCCACGACCTGACCCTGGGCAATGCCGACCTGGGGTTGCGGGGGCGGCTGGGTCTCCACCTGCCGGGCGGTGGCGCCCCGCCCTTCGTCGACCTCGGACTGCGTCTGGGGCGGGCCGAGGCCACGGCGGTCCCCCGCTACCTGCCCACCGGGATCATGGCGCCGGGGGTGGTGGAATGGCTGGATCGCGCCTTCACGGCGGGCACCATCGAGGGGGCGACGATGGTGGCCCACGGGCGCGCCACACCGGGGGTCTTCCCCTGGCCGGAGAAGCGCGCCGGGCGGCTGGCGGCGGAGGTGCGGGTGGCCGGTCTCGCCCTGGACTACCATCCTGAGTGGCCGGCCATCGAGGACATCGACGGGGCGGTGTCCCTGAGCGGGCGCGGCCTGGAGGTCGCCGCTACCGGGGGGCGGTTCGACTCGGCCCGCATCGGCCCGACCCGCGTGGTCATCGATGACTTCACCGCCGCCCGCATCGAACTGGCGGGTGAGGCCAGCGGGGAGGTGGCGGCCTTCGCCGGCTTCCTGCAGGGGATGCCGCTGAACGAGGGTCTGGCCGAGCAGGTCGCGCGGCTCGATGGCCGCGGCTCCCTGGACCTGGAGCTCAGCGCCGAGTTCCCGGTCGGCGAGACCCCGGGAGAGCCGCGCTACCGGGGCGAGCTGGTGGCTGACGGCGACGTGCGCGTGGATTACCACCTCGGCGGCCGGACCCTGAGCTGGGAGGCGCTGGCGGGCCACGCGGCCTTCAGCGAGTCGAACATCTCCGCCGAAGGGGTGACGGGACGGCTGCTGGGCGGTCCGGCCACGGTGGATGTCCATGGCGTGGACGAGGGGAATGGCCTGGTGGTGAGTGTGGCGGGCGACGGCGAGGCGCGGGCCGCGGGGGTGCGGCCGCACCTGGCCGAATGGCTGCGCCCCCGGGTCGACGGCCGCATCGGCTGGCGGCTGCGGGCCGGCATCGAGCCGGAGCGGGGGTTCCACGGCCACCTGGAGAGCAGCCTCCACGGCCTTGAAATGGCGCTGCCGGAGCCGCTGGGGAAGGCGCCCGGGGCGCTGCGTCCCACCCGTCTGGAATGGGACGGCGCGGAGCAGACCCATGGCCTGCGCCACGGCAATGTCCTCGATATCCGCGGCCACGGGCGCAACGAGGCGCCGACGCTGGGGATCCATCTGGGCCACGGGAGCGCGGTGGTACCGACCCACGGGATCCGTGTCACCGGGGTGCTGGACGAGCTGGACACCGCCGCCTGGGGTCGGATCATCCCGCACCCCGGCGAGGAGATCGGCGAGGCGGACCGGGCGCCGGACTGGGCGGAGTGGGACCTGCCGCGCATCGACCTGGCGCTGGATCGCCTCCACCTCCACGTTGAGGAGCGCGAGCCGGGGGAATCGTTGCCGGAGCCGGGCCCCCTGACCCGGTTGCGGCCGGCGCACCTGCCGCCGCTGAGCATCCGCGTGGGCGATCTCCGGCGGGGCGAGGCCCGTCTGGGGGGGCTGGTGGCGGAGAGTCAGCCGACGGCGGAGGGGGTGCGCATCCCGCTCCACCTGAGCGACGGCAACCAGGACCTCCGGGGCGCACTGGTCTGGGACGGCGAGGTACACACCACCTCCCTGGATGCCGAGTTGACTGTCCGTGACGGTGGCCGCTGGCTGGAGGCCCTGGGCATGCCGGCCGTCCTCCAGGGGGGGCGCCTGACGGGCGAGATGGCGCTGGACTGGCCCGGCGGGCCCACCGATTTCCACCTGCGCCGGATGGCCGGCTCCACCACGTTTACCGTCCGTGACGGGCGGCTGCTGGAGGTCGAGCCCGGGGCCGGGCGGGCCCTGGGGTTGTTCAGCCTGCGCGCCCTGCCGCGCCGCGTGGGGCTGGACTTCAGTGACCTCTTCGGCGAGGGGCTGGGCTTCGATCGGATGGAGGGCGATATCGAGCTGCTCCGCGGGGATGCCTACATCGACGAGTTGCTCATCGACTCGTCGGTGGCCCGGATCCGCATGACCGGACGGACCGGTCTGGCGGATCGCGATCACGACCAGTTCATCACCGTGATCCCCGGGGACGGGACCCACTTCTTCCTGCCGGGGGCCCTGATCTGGGGCCCGCAGACCGGCGCCCTGATCTGGATGGCGGAGCAGGTCTTGCAACTGGATCAGGTGGCGCGCTACAACTACCGCGTCAGCGGCAGCTGGGACGATCCGCAAGTGGAGCGGGTCGGGACGCGAACGGAGTAGCGGCGATGCGCGGGAATTCGACAGTTGGCGGCCCGGGGCGGCGGCGGGCGGGCCGGGGCGTGTGGTATCCTGACCCGCGTCGTGTCGCCCTGTTGGTCCTGGCCGCGTTACTGAGTGCCGGCGCCTCCGCCGCCGAGCCGTGGACGGTGGGCCTGGCCGAGCTGGAGCGCCCCCGCGTGATCGGCGACTGGCTCTCCGAGCCCGGTCTGCGTCCGCTGATGGCCGCCATGGCGGAAGCGGACGAGGACCGGCTGGTGATCCGCCACCCCGGCGGGGACCGCGGCAGCCTGCGGGCCCGCTGGCTGCGCGGGCAGCTGGTGGCGCTGGGTCTGCCCCGGGCGCGTATCGAGCTGAGCCCCGGCGGGGTGGCGGCGGAGGAGCTGCGGGTCGAGATGCGGGGCGGCGACGAGCGCACCCGATGAATCATGGATAAAACGGAGAGTCCCTTGAGCAAGCTGGCCGCCATACAGATGGCCTCGGGCCCGAACACCCGGGCCAACCTCATCGAGGCCGCCCGCCTGATCGCCGATGCCGCCGATGCCGGCGCCGGCCTGGTCGCACTACCGGAGAACTTCGCCCTGATGGCCATGGGCGAGGGCGATCTGGTGCGGGCCGGGGAGGCGGACGGCCAGGGGCCGATCCAGGACTTCCTGGCCGAGAAGGCCGCCCAGCACGGCATCTGGCTGGTCGGCGGCACGGTGCCGGTGTGCGCCGAAGACGGCCGGCGGGTGCGCTCCGCCTGCCCGGTCTACAATGCGCGCGGCGAGCGTGTGGCGCGCTACGACAAGATCCACCTGTTCGACGTCCACCTTCCCGACAGCGGCGAGAGCTATACCGAGTCCCGGGAGCAGGCGCCGGGAGACCGGGTGGTTACGGTGGACAGCCCGTTCGGTCGGCTGGGTCTGGCGGTCTGCTACGACCTGCGCTTCCCGGAGCTCTTCCGGGCACTGATGGAGGCCGGCGCCGAGACCCTGGTGGTGCCGTCCGCCTTTACCGCCATTACCGGCAAGGCGCACTGGGAGGTGCTGGTCCGCGCCCGCGCCGTCGAGAACCTCTGCTACGTGGTCGCCCCGGCCCAGGGCGGCTACCACGCCAACGGCCGCCAGACCCACGGCGACTCCTGCATCGTCGATCCGTGGGGGGTGGTGCTCGACCGGCTGCCCAGTGGCTCCGGGATCGTCCTGGCAGAGCGCAACGCCCAGTACCAGGAGGCCATGCGCCGCAACTTCCCCGCCCTGGAGCACCGCCGCCCCCTCGCCAGCGACTGAGTCCGACCGGTCCGGCGCCCGGCCGGTGCCCCCGCTACTCCCCGTGGACGAACGCGTCCATGCCCCACTGCGAGGCCATGGTCTCGGCGGCGTTGCCGAACTCCTCGGCGCGGGTCGGGTGGTTCCACGGGCCGCCGGCCAGGTGGCGCAGGGCCTGCGCCGGATCCGGCGAGAGCGCCGCCAGGTGGATGGTCTCCGCCGCCGCCTCGCCGATGACCTCGACCCCCAGCAGGGTGCCCTCGTCCATGTCGGCCAGCAGCCGCACATGGCCCTCGGCATCGTCCTGCCCCAGGGCGCGCGGCGAGGTCTCGAAGGCGGCGAACCCCACCGCCGGTTCGAAGCCCTCGTCCTCGGCCGCGTCGTCGTCCATGCCGGCGCGCGCCATCTCCACGGCGCTGTAGATGGCCCACGGCACCCAGCGCTCCGGCGCCGGTTTCGCGCCGCCGGAGACGATGTTGTCCACGGCGGTGGTGGCGTCGGCCAGGGCCTGGTTGGCGGTCATCACCGGCGAGCGGCAGTCACCGATGGCCAGGACGCCGGGCTGGTCGGTGCGCAGGTCGGCCCCGCAGCGGATGAAGCCCTGCTCGTCGGTGGCGATCCCGGCCGCGTCGAGCCCCAGCCCTTCGGTATACGGCCGCCGGCCGGTCCCGAGCAGCAGCCAGTCCACCTGTTCCTCGCTGTCGTCCGCCAGGGTCAGCGTCACGCCCTCGTCGTCCGCCCGGGCAGCGGTCACGCGGCGCCCGACCTGCGGCTCCACGCCCTCGCGGGCCAGCGCCTCACCGAGGATGCGCAGCGCCTGCGAACTGAAGTCGCTGTTGCCCAGCGGCCGTGACCCGGTGAACCAGTGTACCTCGCAGCCGAGGCGGGTGAGGATGTAGGCGAACTCGGTCCCGATGACACCGCCGCCGGCCAGGCCGACCCGGCGCCCGGCGGGCGGCGGGTTGTCGAACAGGTCGTCGGTGGTGAGGATGCGCCCGTCCACCGGTTCGACGCCCTCGGGCACGTGGGCGCGCGAGCCGGTGGCGAGGATGACGTGCTCGGTCTCCAGTCGCCGTTCACCGTCGGTGCCCTCGACCACCACGGTGTGGGCGTCGGCCAGCCGGCCGAAGCCGGTGACCGCGGTGATGCCGAGCCGCTTCATGTAGTCGGTGTAGTTGTCGCGCACCGTGGTGACCACGCCCTTCTGGTGTTCCCAGGCGGTGGCCAGATCGCCGCTCAGCGGGCCGCCGACGATGCCGCGCCCGGCGAAATCGCGTGACGCGCTGATCTGGCGGGCGGTGTGGTGCCAGTCCTTCTTCGGCACACAGCCGCGATTGAGACAGCAGCCGCCCCAGTCGGCCTTCTCCACGATGGCGACGTTCAGGCCGCGCTGGCGGCCGAGGATGGCGGCGCGGTAGCCGCCGGGGCCGGAGCCGATGATGACCAGGTCGAATTCACGGGCCATGGCGGGTTGTCACTCCTCTTCGTCGAAGCGGTTGGCGATGAGGGTCTCCAGGGCGTCCAGGGCGGCCTCGGCGTCTTCGCCGTCGGCGTGGAGGACGAGTTCGGTGCCGGGGCTGGCGGCGAGCATCATGACCCCCATGATGCTCTTGCCGTTGACCGTCTGGCCGTCGCGCTCGAGGCTGATGTCGGCCTCGAAGGCACACGCCTCGTTGACGAAGCGGGCCGCGGCGCGGGCGTGGAGCCCGAGGCGATTGATGATGGTGACGGGGCGCTGCTCGGCCATGGCCTCAGCCCTGCACGATGCCGTCGTGGCCGCCGCTGACCGCCTTGTCGGCCAGCGGCGAGAGGTCCAGCGCGGCGTAGTTGAAGACCCGCACCAGCATCGGCAGGCTGACCCCCGCCACCACCTGGGTGGACCCCTCCGCCAGCAGGCGGTGGGCGATGTTGCTCGGGGTGGAGCCGTACATGTCGGTGAGGACCAGCACGCCGTCACCGCTGTCCACCCGTGCGCGGCGCTCGCGTGCCTCGGCGGTGATCCGCTCCGGATCGCAGTCCTGCGGGACCGGCAGCACCTCGGTGGCCAGCGGCGGGGGGCCGAGCATGGTCCGCGCCGTATCCAGCAGGGCGTCGCCGATGCGGGCGTGGGTAACGAGGAGGACACCGACCATTACGAAAGCTCCCGATGACGGATCTGTACGTGTTCCAGTTGTTCACCGAAGATCGAACCCAGCCGTTCCACAAAGTGGACCGACCGGTGCTGGCCGCCGGTGCAGCCGAGGGCGACGGTCATGTAACTGCGGTTGTCGCGCTGGAAATGGGGTAGCCAGGTCTCCAGGAAGGCGCGGATATCCTCGAGCATCTGGACGGCCAGGGGCTGGCCGTCCAGGTAGTCGGCCACGGCCGGGTCGCGCCCGGTGTAGGCGCGCAGCTCCGGCTGCCAGTGGGGATTGGGCAGGCAGCGGAGATCGAAGACGAAATCGGCGTCGGCCGGGACCCCGTGCTTGAAGCCGAAGGAGAGGAACTGCAGCGACAGACCGCCGTCCTCCCGGCCCACCCGCTCGGCGATCAGGTCGCGCAGCTGGTGGACGTTGGTGTGGCTGGTGTCGATGGGCAGGTCGGCGTCGCGGGAGATGGGTTCCAGCAGGGCGCGTTCGGCTTCGATGGCGTCGGCCAGGTTGAGGTCGTCGCTGGTCAGCGGGTGCTTGCGCCGGGTCTCGGAGTAGCGCTTCAGCAGCGTCTCGCGGTCGGCGAACAGATAGAGCGTCTGACACCGCAGCCCGCGACCGCGCATCTCCTCCAGCATGGTCGGGTAGCGCGCCAGGTCGCGGGTGAGGTTGCGGGCATCGATGCCCACCGCGACGTCCTGCGGGGCGTCGTCACTGACCTCCAGCTCCGCGGTGAGGGCCGGCAACAGGCCCAGCGGGAGATTGTCGATGCAGTAGTAGCCCTGGTCCTCCAGCACATGGAGGGCCACACTCTTGCCGGAGCCGGACATCCCGCTGACCACCAGGAGGTTCATGGCGTCTCCTCGTCTTGCCGTCGGGCCAGCCAGCCGCGCTGGCGCTGGACGAAGCTGTCGGCGGCATTGTACCCGTTCTGGCGCAGGATGTGGTTACGCACGGCCCCCTCCACCAGGACGGCGAGGTTGCGGCCCGGTGCCACCGGCAGGGTGAGGGTCGGCACCGTGACGCCGAGCAGCTCGATGGTGTCCCGGGCGCCGTGCAGCCGCGCCTCGCTGTCGAAGGTGATGTGCTCGATGGGTTCGAGGTGGATGACCAGGCGCAGGTGCTTGTTGGATTTGACGGCGCTTTCGCCGAACATCGCCGGGATGTCGAGGATGCCGAGCCCGCGCACCTCGAGGAAGCCCTCCAGCAGCTCCGGGCAGTGGCCGTTGACGGTCTGCGGATCCGCCCGCCGGAAGCGCGGCGCGTCGTCGGCGATGAGCCGGTGGCCACGGCTGATCAGCTCCAGCGCCAGTTCGCTCTTGCCGATGGCGCTGTTGCCGGTGAGCAGGATGCCGAGGCCCAGCACCTCCATGAAGACGCCGTGGAGGGTGGTCTGTTCCGCCACCAGATCGGCCAGCCCGTGGCGCAGGTGGGTGATCACGGTCCGGGCGCGGGAGGGGCTGGCGAACACCGGGACCCCGGCCGCTGCCGCCCGCTGGAGCAGCCAGTCCGGGGCGGCCTGGTCATCGGAGATGATGACCAGGCCGTCGGGCGGCAGCAGGGCTTCCAGGGCGTGCTCCCGGGCATCGCCGGCGAGGCGATCGAGGTAGTCGAGTTCCATCCGCCCGACGACCTGGATGGCCGGCGGATGAACCGGGTTGAAGTGGCCCACCAGGGAGGCCTCGTCCCGCTCCCGGCCGACGGGGTGGTCGTCGTCCCCGCTCCCCCCGAGCCAGCGCAGACCCAGCTGCGTTCCCGCCCGCTGGCGGATGGTCTCGACGGTGAGCGGGGCCGCCACGGTCAGCCCGGGGTCCCGGCCCCCACCAGCAGCTGGTGGGCATCGGCCGCGGTCGGCGCCTCGCGCAGACGCTGGCAGAAGGCCTCGTCGTTGAACAGGCGGGCGAGGGTGGCCAGGACGCGCAGGTGCACATCGGTGGAGTTCTCCGGCACCAGCAGGGCGAAGACCAGATCCACCGGCTTCTGATCGCTGGCGTCGAAGTCCGCCCCTTCGGACAGCCGCAGGAAGGTGGCCAGGGTCTCCTCGTTGCCGGAGAGCCGCCCGTGGGGGATGGCGACCCCGTGGCCGAGTCCGGTGCTCCCCAGCCGTTCGCGGGTCAGGAAGGCATCGAAGATGGCCCCCGGTTTGAGGATGTCGGCCCGTTCGGCGGGGGTGCCGGCCACGATCCGTTCACTGGCGAGTTCCAGCGCGCGCTTCTTGCTGCTGGCTTCGACATCGATGCCGACGCGCTCCTCGGGGAGGATGCTGCCCAGATCGATGTCGTCGGGTGTGGCGGCGGCCTGTTGCATGGCGTGGCTCAGCCCTTGCCGTGGTGCTTGTCCTGGAGCTTCGCCCGGTGCTTGGTCAGCTGACGGTCCAGCTTGTCCACCATGGCGTCGATGGCGGCGTACATGTCGTCGTGCTCCGCTTCGGCGTGCAGGTCGGCGCCGCTGACGTGCATGGTGCCCTCCGCCTGGTGGCGGTGGTTCTCGACGTTGAGAACCACGTGGGCGTTGCCGATGCCGTCGCCGTGGCGAACCAGGCGTTCCATCTTCTCTTCGACGTAGTTGCGCAGGGCGTCGGTGAGCTCGACGTGCTGGCCGCTGATGTTCAGGTGCATGGAATATCGTCCTCTGTCGGTTACGGTGGATACTCTAAAAGGAGTCGGGGGTCATGCCAACCGCCGCCGCTCGTTGGACGGCGGGATCTGCATCCCTTCGCGGTACTTGGCCACGGTGCGCCGGGCCACATTGAAGCCCTCGTCGGCCAGCAGCTTGGCGAGGCGGCTGTCGCTGAGCGGCTTGCCCGGCGGCTCGTCGTCGATGAGCCGCCGGATGCGCGCCTGTATGGCGGTGGAGGAGGCCTCGCCGCCCTCGCTGGTGCCCACATGGCTGGAGAAGAAATACTTGAGCTCGAAGATCCCGCGCGGGGTGAGCATGTACTTCTTGGTGGTCACCCGCGAGATGGTGGATTCGTGCATCTCCACCTCCTCGGCGATGTCGCGCAGGACCATGGGCTTCATGGCCTCCTCGCCGTACTCGAAGAAGTCGCGCTGGCGCTCGACGATGCTGGTGGCCACCTTGAGCAGGGTCTCGTTGCGGCTCTGCAGGCTCTTCAGGAACCAGCGCGCCTCCTGCAGGTGGTTGCGCATGTAGGTGGCGTCCTCGCTGTCGTCGCCGCGACGGATGAGACCGGCGTACTCGCTGTTGATGCGCAGGCGCGGCGCCACCTCGGGGTTCAGCTCCACCTTCCAGCGCTCGCCGTCGCGGCGGACGATGACATCGGGGACCACATAGTCCGGGGCGTTGTCGGCGATCTGGCCGCCGGGGCGCGGGTTGAGGGACTGGATCAGGTGGATGGCGGCGTTGAGGCCCTCGTCGTCGAGGCGGGTGCGCCGCTTGAGCTGGGTGAAGTCGCGCTTGGCCAGCAGCTCGAAGTGGTCCTGGAGGATGGCGGTGGCCGCCTCGAACTCCGCCGGGTCGAGGCCGTCGTGCTCCAGCTGGGCGAGCTGAATGAGCAGGCTCTCGCGCAGGTCGCGGGCCGCCACTCCGGCGGGATCGAAGTTCTGGATCCGGTGGAGGACCGCCTCGACCTCCTCCGGGTCGACCTCGTCGATCTCGGGGCTCACCGCCTCCCGGACGGCCTCCCGGTCCT
>CAZGJO010000025.1:10490-16129 GCA_964525685.1 uncultured Ectothiorhodospiraceae bacterium
CACGGCGTCGATGATGGCGCGCCCGATGACGGCATCGCGGGGCGTGAAATGGGAGAGCTCCAGCTGCCACTCCAGGTGGTCGTGGAGAGACTCCGGGGCGCTGTTGATCTGGCCGTGGTCGACCTCTTCGCCCAGCGGGGCGGTGGCCCCGGCGCCGGGTTCGTAGATATCGTCCCAGCTGGTGTCCACGGCGAGATCGTCGGGGAGGGCGTCGCTGGTGTTGCCCAGTTCGGCATCCCCCGCGTCCGCAGAAGGGGCGCCCTCGCCGGTGTCCGTGCTTGCCTGCGCATCGTCCGTCGCCTGCGGGGGCTCGGCGCCCTCCAGGCCCTCCGTCGCGCCGTCGTCGCGGTCCTCGGCGCCGGGCTCGTCGGCGTCCTCAAGCATCAGATTGGAGTCCAGCGCCTCCTGGATCTCCGTCTGCAATTCGACGGAGGAGAGCTGCAGCAGACGGATGGCCTGCTGCAGCTGGGGCGTCATGGTCAGATGCTGGCCGAGGCGCAGCTGTATGGACTGTTTCATGGGATTGCGACGTCTCGCGGGTGACACCGCTGAAAAGATTCTGCAATTCTACCGCAACGGCGGCGAGTAATGCAGGGGTTCAGAGCTGGAAATCATCGCCGAGATAGACCCGGCGGACCTGTTCGTCGGCCAGCAGGTCCGCCGGCGGCCCCGCCGCGATGACGCGGCCCTCCGAGACGATGTAGGCGCGCTCGCAGATCCCCAGGGTCTCGCGGACGCTGTGGTCGGTGATGAGCACGCCGATGCCGCGCTCGCGCAGGTTGGTGATGATCTGCTGGATGTCGATGACGGAGATGGGGTCGACGCCGGCGAACGGCTCGTCGAGCAGGATGAACTGCGGATCGGCGGCCAGTGCGCGGGCGATCTCCACGCGCCGGCGCTCGCCGCCGGAGAGCGCCATGCCGCGGCTGTCGCGCAGGTGCTCCACCTGGAAGTCCTGCAGCAGGGTCTCCAGCCGGTCGTGGCGGGCCGAGGCGTCGAGCTCGCGGCGTGTCTCCAGGATGGCCATGATGTTCTCGGCCACCGTGAGCTTGCGAAAGACCGACGCCTCCTGCGGCAGGTAGCCGATCCCCCGGCGCGCCCGCACGTGCATGGGCGCGGTGGTGAGCTCCTCGCCGTCCAGGGTGACCCGGCCCTCGTCGGCGGCCACCAGACCGACGATCATGTAGAAGCTGGTGGTCTTGCCGGCACCGTTGGGGCCGAGCAGCCCGACCACCTCGCCGTCGTGGACGTTCAGCGAGAAGTCGTCCACCACGCGGCGGCCCTTGAAGCTCTTGGCCAGATTCTCCGCGCGGAGCTCACTCACGCTCGTCCTCCTCGCGCTCGGGGAAGAGGGTGGTGCGTACCCGCCCGGGCCCCTCGCCCTCGGCGGTGATGCGGTCGTCGTCCAGCAGGTAGCGGATGTGGTCGCCGGAGAAGGTCTCGCGGCCCCGGACCACCCGGGCGTCACCGTGGAGATCGAGGCGGCCGTCCGCCGGGCGGTAGACGATCCGGCGCGCCTCGCCCTCCACCCGTTCGCCTTCGGGACTGACGTGGCGGACGGTACCGGGATCCCCCTCCAGCTCGGCATATTCCAGCCCGCTCGCGTCCTGGTGGGCGTGCAGCCGCTCACCGGTGAGACGTGTCTCGCCGCGCGTGGCCACGACATTGCCGATGAAGGTGGCCGTGCCGGCGGCCTGATCGAACTCGGCGCTGTCCGACTCCACGTCCAGGCGCTCCTGCGCCTCGGCGGCGCCGGCGCCGCCGGCCAGCAGGCCGGCAAGCAGCAGCAGGGGGAGGCGCGCGCGCGGGATCACGAGTCGGCCTCCGGGAGGTCGCGATGGAAGCCGCGGACATCGGCCAGCAGCCGCACCTGCTCGGCCCGGAAATCGAACTCGACACCGACGCCGCGCAGGTGGGCGGTGCCGCTGCGCAGCACGGTGGGGGCGTCGGAACGGGCGCGCTCGGCGGCGGGCAGGACCGTCAGATCGCGGGTGTCGACGCCCAGCGGCGGGCGTTCGCCATGGGCCGGTCGGCGGACCCGCACCGCCTCGCGCAGCACCAGCTCCTCCGCCTCGGCGTCCGGCTGCCAGTGGCCCCACGGGGCCGCCAGCCACCAGGCCGGGCCGCCGTCCGCCGGCCAGAGGGTGAATCGGGGCCGGGCAAGCAGCGCCTCGTCGCTGTCGGCATACTGGAGCAGGTGGTCGGCCTCCATCCGGCTGCGGCGTTCGCCGTCATCGCCGTAGGCGGTGGCGACGAAGGCCCCGAGGGTCGACTCCACCACCCGCTGGTCGGTGGCCGGCACGGGCGGCGCGGCCGGCCCCTCGCCCCAGTGGAACCAGCCGGTGAAGAGGCTGGCGGCCACCAGGATCAGACCGAAGAGGAGGGTGCGCAGGCCCATGGACGGGCTCCTCGTGATTGTGAAGGCATTGCCCGGATCATAGTCGAGTTCACCTCGGCGGGTCGAGGGCGGGCTCCGCCGCCCGCCCGGTCACGCCGAGCAGACGGGCGGGGGCTACCGGCCGACCCCTTCCAGGTCGTCGAGGAAGTCCATGTCCTCCTCCTCGTCCGGTGGCGGGGCGCCGTCGTGGACCAGGTTGCGCCGGTGCTGCAGAAAGGCGTCGCGCTGGAAGGCGTAGGGATCGAGGCTGGCGTCTTCCAGCAGCGAGGTGGCGCCCAGCATCGCCGCCCGTCCATCGACCACGCGCACCGCACCCAGCGCCAGCGACTCCTCGAAGGTGATCGGCAGGTAGCCGTACGGCGAGGTGGTGTAGTCCACCGACAGGGCGCTGGCGTCGCGCACCGTGCTGGGGCCGTAGAACGGCACCACGAAGTAGGGCCCGGCGGGCATGCCCCAGTAGCCGAGGGTCTGGCCGAAGTCCTCGTTGTGCTTCTCGAAGCCCATGTGGCTGGCGACGTCGAAGATCCCGAACAGCCCCAGGGTGGTGTTGAAGGTGATCCGGCCCATATCGGAGACCGCCCGATCGAACTTCAGCTGGAAGGCGTTGTTGACCAGGTTGCCGACATCCTCCAGGTTGCCGAAGACGTTGCTGACACTGCGGTTCACCGGCTCCGGGGTCACGGCGTCGTAGCCCTCGGCCACCGGCTTCAGTACCCAGCGGTCCAGGGTGTCGTTGAAGGTGTAGACGGCGCGGTTGTAACGCTCCAGCGGATCGCGCGGGTCGCGATCCAGCTCGGCGGTGGAGGCGCAGCCCCCCAGCAGGGGCAGCAGCACCAGCAGGCCCGGCAGCCAGGTCAGGCGATAGCGGCGCGGCGACGGCATGGGTTTCCTCGTTGGATGCGCGGGCCCGGAGCTCGCGATGCGGCCGATTATGCCTGAAGCGGGGCGTCAGGGTGAATGGCCGGGCTCGGCCCCGGTCGCGGGGAGCATGGTCGCGTGGATGCAGGCGCGGCTGTCGCGATCGGGGGTCCAGCCGAGCTCGTCGCGTGCCCGGGTGGTATCGAGGACCAGCGGGCGGGTCAGCCCGGCGCCCCAGCCCGGCTCTCCCCGGCTGGCGGTGAAGGGCCAGAGGGCGTACTGGGCGGCGCGCAGCAGCGGCACCGGCAGGGGCAGGGCACGGCGGCCGGCGGCCGCCTTCATCTCCCGCGCGGTCAGCGGCGGCTCGGCGGCGAGATTGAAGGCCCCGTGGACCGGCTGCGTCACGGCGCGCAGCAGGGCGTCGACCACATCCGCCTCCCAGACGCACTGGAAGCGGGGCTGCGGTCGGCCGCGCCGGTACCAGGGCCGGACCGGATCAGCGAGCAGTCGGCGCAGCAGCGGCAGGGCATGGGGGCCGAGGATCGCCGGCGGGCGCAGGCGCACGACACGCACCGCCGGATGGTCCCGGTCCAGCCGGTCCAGCGCCGCCTCCACGGCCGCCTTGTCCTCGGCGTAGGCGAAACCGGGGTTGGGGCGCAGCGGGGCCTCCTCGGTGAGCATTGCGGGATTGTCGAACCAGGCGCCATAGACCGCCGCGCTGGAGAGGTGGACGAGGGTGGTGGCCCCGGCCGCCATCGCCGCGCGGAAGAGGCCGACACTGCCGTCGACGTTGATCCGGCGCAGCGCCGATCGGCGACGCGGCGCGCCCGGCCCGCCGCGATGGACCACGAAGGCGAGATGGATGACGGCGTCGACCCCGGCCAGATGGTCGGCCAGCCCCGGCGCCGTGATGTCGGCCGTGACCGTCTCCAGACGGGGATCGGCGGGCGGCGGCTCGGGCGGCGGCGCCCGGTCCAGGGCGACCACGCGCGTGATGTCGTCCCGGGCGAGCAAGGCCGGTATCAGGACCCGCCCCAGATGGCCGCTGCTGCCGGTGACCGCGACCCGCATGGCAGGCTCAGGCGTCGCGCAGGTCGGGGATGACCTGATCGGCCAGCACCCGCAGGCTGCGCTGGACCTCCTCGGTGGGCAGCACCCCGGCACCCACCGCGCACAGGGCGTGGTCGACCCCGGCGTCGGCCAGCGCCTTCAGCCGCTTGCGGCAGTGGGCCGGGTCGCCGACGATGACCATGCCCAGCGACTCCAGTAGCCGCAGGTTCACCGTGCGCTCCAGCAGCGGCCGCCAGCGGCCCCACTTCTGGTAGTACTCATAGCCCTCGTAGAGCTGGCGCAGGATCGCCCGCGTCTGGCCGAGCAGGTGGCCGTAGAACCACTCGATGGCCGGCTTCGCCAGCCGCTTCGCCTCGCGGCCGTCCTCGAGGCAGAAGACGCCCAGGGTCATGCCGACCCGGGGCGTGGTCGCCTCGCCGTGGCCGGCGGCGGCGAAGGCCTCGCGGTAGAGGCGGATGTCCTCCTTCACCATGAACCACGGCTTGAACGGCCCGGCCAGGGCGCCGACCCCGAGGCGGGCGGCCAGCTCGAAGCTCTCCGGGCTCACCGCCGCGCCCCACAGCGGCGGCTCGGGCTGCTGCACCAGTCGCGGCAGCACCGGCAGGTCGTCGAACTGCCAGTGGTCGCCGTGGAAGGTCACCCGGCCATCGCGCCAGCCGTTGCGGATGATGGTCAGCGCCTCCTCGGTGAGGGTGCGGCTGGCCGCCATGTCGGCGCCGAAGGCGGCGTATTCGGTGGGCGAGAAGCCGCGGCCGAAGCCGAACTCCAGCCGGCCGCCGCTGAGCTGGTCGAGGGTCGCCGCCGCCTCGGCCACCCGGATCGGGTGGTGGTACGGCAGCGGGACCACCGCGTGGCCGAGGCGGATCCGCTCGGTGCGCTGACTGGCGGCGGCCAGAAAGAGCCCCGGCGCGGTGGCGTGGGAGTACTCCGGCATGAAGTGGTGCTCCACCAGCCAGGCGGTGTCGAAGCCGAGCTGGTCGGCGAGCGCCCACTCCTCCAGCGTCTCGCGGAAGACTCGGCCCTCTTCGCGGTGGCCGTCCTTCGGCACGGAGATCTCGTTGAAGAGGTCGAAACGCACGGTGGACTCCCGGTTCTCGCACGGTGGAACCGGGATTGTGCCACAGGCGAACGCGGCGATTGCACACCGCTGGTGCATTTTCCGCAGATCCCGTGGCGAACCTTCGATTTGGCACCGGGCACGTTCTTCCATACAGTGTACAGGATTGAGTCCACGATTCGCGACAGTTCCCCCGAACATGTCAGCCCAAAGCTGTAATGTCCCCTTCGTCCAAACCTAAAATGTCCCCTTTCC
>CAZGJO010000026.1:0-15681 GCA_964525685.1 uncultured Ectothiorhodospiraceae bacterium
CTCCATGTTGCCGGTACCCTTGAACTCCTCGTAGATCACCTCGTCCATGCGCGAGCCGGTCTCCACCAGGGCGGTGGCCAGGATGGTCAGGCTGCCGCCCTCCTCGATGTTGCGCGCGGCGCCGAAGAAGCGCTTGGGCCGATGCAGGGCGTTGGCGTCGACACCACCGGTGAGGACCTTGCCGGAGGACGGGATCACGGTGTTGTAGGCGCGCGCCAGGCGGGTGATGGAGTCCAGCAGCACGACCACGTCCTTCTTGTGTTCCACCAGCCGCTTGGCCCGTTCGATGGCCATCTCCGCCACCTGGACGTGGCGGCTGGCCGGCTCGTCGAAGGTCGACGAGACCACCTCGCCGCGCACCGACCGCTCCATCTCGGTGACCTCCTCGGGGCGCTCGTCGATGAGCAGCACAATGAGGAAGACATCCGGCTGGTTGTAGGTGATGGACTGGGCGATCTGCTGCAGCATCAGCGTCTTGCCCGCCTTCGGCGGGGAGACGATGAGACCGCGCTGACCCCGCCCCACCGGCGCCACCAGGTCGATGACCCGGGCGGTGATGTCCTCGGTGCTGCCGTTGCCGATCTCCATCTTCAACCGCTCGTTGGCGTGCAGCGGCGTCAGGTTCTCGAACAGCACCTTGTTCTTGGTCTGCTCCGGCTTGGCGAAGTTGATCTCCTCGACCTTGAGCAGTGCGAAGTAGCGCTCGCCCTCCTTGGGCGGGCGGATCTTGCCGGAGATATTGTCGCCGGTGCGCAGGTTGAAGCGCCGGATCTGACTGGGCGAGACGTAGATGTCGTCCGGGCCGGCCATGAACGAGCCGTCCGCCGAGCGCAGGAAGCCGAAGCCGTCCTGGAGGATCTCCAGCACGCCGTCGCCGTAGATATCCTCGCCGCGTTCGGCGTGGGCCTTGAGCATGGCGACGATGACGTCCTGCTTGCGGGCCCGCGAGAGGCCCTCGAGGTTCATCTCCTCGGCCTGCTCGATCAGAGTGGTCGCCGTCTGGCGCTTGAGTTCGGTCAGATTCATGTTGTCTGTCGTTCGGTTTTCAGGAGGAAAAGGGAGACAAGGCATCCAGCTGCACTTCAGAACGCGTGATACGGGGCCCGCGTGGACGGTACCGACCGGATTTCGGCGCGAGATCGACTTCGGCTGGTTGGCTGAATGGTTCTTGTGGATGCAACGGCCCGGGGTGGCGCTGCTTCTTGGATGGGGAACGTACCACCATCGAGGCGCGACGTCCAGCACAAGGGATACCTCCCCGGCATCGCCGCGCCGACCCTCGTGGCACCCGGGCGCCCGGGTGCCGACGTGACCGCTCAGAGGTTGCTGTCGATGAAGGCCGTCAGCTGGGACTTGGAGACCGCGCCCACCTTGGTGGCCTCGACGTTGCCGCCCTTGAAGAGCATCAGCGTCGGGATGCCGCGGATGCCGTACTTCGGCGGGGTGCCCGGGTTCTCGTCGATATTGAGCTTGGCGATCTTGAGCTTGCCGTCGTATTCCTGGGCCACCTCATCGAGGATCGGCGCAATCATCTTGCAGGGGCCGCACCAATCCGCCCAGTAGTCGACCAGGACCGGGCCCTCGGTGTTGACCACCTCGTCTTCGAAATTACTGTCCGTTACGTGAACGATATTGTCGCTCAATGTCCTGCCTCCGCTTGGGTTCGAATTCGGTCCGGCCGGTTGTGTGCCGGTCTTCTTTCTCTTTCAGCGCCTGCCATTTGAGCGGAAACCGGAGCCCATTTCAAGGGGCGGGTTCATCGACCAGCTGCCGGATCACCGTCTCCAGCTGGTCGGCGGTCACCGGCTTGGTCAGAAAACCGTCCATTTCCGCCTCCGCACACTCGGCGCGATCGGCGTCGGTCGCGTTGGCCGTCAGCGCCACCATCGGGGTATACCGCCCTTCGGGCTCCTCGTCGCGCCAGCGACGCACCAGCTCGGCCCCGCCCATGCGCGGCATGCGCAGGTCCACCAGGGCCAGGTCAAAGGCCTGTTGCCGGAGCCGCTCCAGGGCGGCGACCCCGTCCACCTCCCACTGCACGGTATGCCCCGCCTGCTCCAGGAAGGCGATGATCACCCGCGCGTTGATGGGGTTGTCCTCCACCACCAGGATGGAGCGACCCGGCTCCCGCGGGGGAGGCGGCAGCGCATCGGCCCGCGGTCGCGGCTCGCTGAACAGCGCCACCAGCTGGTCCCAGATGATCGGCTTGCGCAGCTGCCGGGCACACCGCGTCGGCGCCTGCTCCTCGTCCAGCGGCAGCAGACAGACCAGATGGGCCGGCATCAGCCGCTCCATGGCCACCACGGAATCGCACCGGCCTCCCACCGGCCCGGCGACCAGCACCCACTCCGCCGGCTGGACCGACTGGATGGCCACCGCCTCGTCGCTGGCCGAGGCGCCGATGGGCGTGAGACCGAGGGCCTCCAGATACCCGCACAGGACCTCCCGCTCCGTCGCGCAACCGGAGACCACCAGCGCGCGCAGGCCCTGCCACTCCGGCAGTGCCACCTGCGGTTCCGGGGCCACCACGGTGAACGGGATCTCGAACCAGAAGGTGCTGCCGACCCCCACCTCGGTATCGAAGCCGATGCGCCCCCCCATCATCTCCACGAACTCCTGGGCGATGGTGGTCCCGAGCCCGGTGCCCTGCACCGAACTGCCCTCCTCGACCCGGCTGAAGCTCTGGAACAGCCCCTCACGGGCCTCCTCGGGGATGCCGATCCCGGTATCCGCCACCTCGAAGCGCACGGTACAGACCTGTTCGCCCTGCGGGCCGGGGAATGCGCACTCCAGCATCCGCGCGCGCATGACCACCTCGCCGTACTCGGTATACTTGATGGCGTTGATGCCGAGGTTGGTCAGCACCTGCTTGATCTTCTGGGCATCCCCCACCACTTCCGCCGGGAGCTCCGGACGCACATCGCAGATCAGTTCCAGCGCCTTGCCGTGGGCGCTGGGGGCGAGCATGCGCGCCACGTCCTCCACCGCCGCGCGCAGCGCCGTCGGCCGCTGCTGGAGCTTCAGCTTGCCGGCCTCGATCTTGGCCAGATCGAGGATGTCGTCGAGCAGGGCGTGGAGGTTGCCGGCGGCCACCTGCAGGGCGTCCACGTAGTCGCGCTGGGCGGGCTCCAGCGCGGTCTTCTCCAGCAGCTCCGCCATCCCGATGATCCCGCTCATGGGGGTGCGGATCTCGTGGCTCATGTTGGCCAGGAAGCGGGTCTTCGCCCGGTTGGCCGACTCGGCGCGGGCGCGCTCCCGCTCCAGGTCGAGGTTCTTGCGCTCCAGCTCATCCATGGCGTCGAGCAGCTGGTCGGTGGCCTCCTCGATGCGCGCCTCCATCTGCTCCCGGGAGGTCTTCAGCTCGCTCATCATGCTGTTGAAGCCCTGCTGCAGGGTGCGCAGCTCCCCGTGGGCATCCACCGCCACCGTGTGGTCGAAATCGCCTCGCCCCACCGCCTCGATGGCGTCGCTCATGGCCACAATGGGTCGGGCGATACGGCGGCTGACCAGCAGTGCCGCGAGCGCGCCGATCAGCAACATCACGGCGGCGATGGCCACGGCCCGGGCGACCAGGATGTCGCGCTCGGTCCGCATCGGGCCGCTGGCCATCTCGACATAGACCCAGCCGAGGCGGTCGGTGTCGGGGGTGCCGCCCTCGGCCTGGAAGTCGTCCACCGGCAGACGGGTGCGCTGGATGGCCGCGCAGAACAGCCAGCGCCCCTCCCCGCGGACGCACGGGTCGGTGTCCTCCCGACCCCCGGCCCGGCCGATGCGGTCGGCGTGCCGGAAATCGCCCTCCTGCCAGAGGACCTCCCCCTCATGGTCGGTAATGGCGACCCCCGCCAGCTCGTCGTCTTCGCGGATGGTGCTCATCAGCCGCCTGAGCAGTCCGGTGTTGCGGGTCACCACCCCGTGTTCGGCCGCCGGGGCGAGCTGGGAGGTGATGGTCCGGCCGCGCTCGGCCAGTGATTCGCTCAGGGTGGTCACCTGGCTGTTGACGAAGTAGCCGAACAGCACCAGGGCCACCAGCAGGGCCGGGAGCACCGCCATGAGCAGCAGTGCGCGGCGGATGTTGATGCCGCGCATCACGGCGCCATCCCCTCCTCGAGTCGACGCTCGAGTTCGCGTTGGCTCGGCAGGTCAAGGCCGATGGCGCGGGCGACCCCGTAGTTCACCGACAGTTCGTACTCGGTGGCATACGGTGTCCAGTGGCCGGGGCTGTCTCGCAGCCAGTCGGCGGCCTCCCGGCCCAGGCGTTCCGGGGTGCTGTGCAGCGCCATCAGGGCGCCGGCGCGCACGGCGGACTCCGAATGGGCGATGAGCGGGCGGTCGCGCAGGTAGGCCCCCCGGATCAGCGGGACCACCGTCTCGCGATTGAGCACCACCGGGTCGGCGGCAACCACCACGGCGTCGCCCTCCGCAAAGATGGCGTCCAGCTCCGCGCCATCGAGTTCCGCGTCGCCGGGCTCCATGTTCACCCCGAGGACATGCGGGGTCAGACCCACCGCTCGGGCGGTGGCGGCCATGTGGTCGCCATAGTCCCCGGTATTCGGCCCCACCAGCACCCGTACCGCCGCCACATGCGGGAGTGCCACCCGCAGCAGATGGGCCACGAACAGGGGGTCGGTGTCCAGGAAGAGGCCGTCGTCGCTGGCGTCGACCAGCCACTCCCGGCCGGCCGCCTCGGGGACCAGGGCGTAGAGGCGCCGCTGGCCCGGGCGATGGGCCGCGACCCAGGCGCCGGCCCGTCCGCCCACGGCGATCACCGCCCCCCAGTCCCCCTCCAGCGGCAGGGGACCGTTGATGTCGTAGACGCCCAGGCCCTCCTCGCACTCGGCCCCCAGCGCGGTCACAAAGTCGCGGTGTTTGGGGTTCTCGCTGTCGGCCACCACCATGACCTCGGCCAGCGCCGCCGGGACGGCACCCAGCAACGCAATGACCATGGCCAGCATCCTCACTGGTCGCGACCGGATTCCTCTCCCTGTCATCAAAGTCCCTAGAGGTTCAGTCCCAGGCGCAGATAGATGCGCCGCTCGTGCTCGTAATCTTCCCGGAAGGAGCTGTACGTCTCCAGTCCGTCCAGCACGGCCAGCTTGATCTCGCCCGAGCCCCGGGCCATCGGGATGTCCCGGGCCACCGAGAGGTCGGCCGTGGTGAACGAGACCGGATCGTCGGCGGAGATCCAGTCCATCTCGTTGACGTGGTAGGCGGCGAAACCGGCGCGCCACGCACCCCACCGCTGGCTGAGCAGGAACGAGAAGGTGTGGTCCGGCGCCAGGTCGTCGGCATCCCAGCGCTCCACGGAGCCGTCACCCTCGACCCGCTCGGTCAACTCGCCATCGCCCTCGACGTAAGCGTAGCCCAGCCCGATGCGGGTACGCTCCGTCGGCTGCCAGTCCAGCTGGACCTCCAGCCCCTGCTGGGTGAGGGTGCCGTCGTTCTCCAGCCGGATGAGGCGCCCGGCCTCGCGACACAGCACAGGGTCCAGCTCGGGGTCACAGAAAGTATCGTAGTAGGGTGTATCCCCCGCCTCGGTCTCGTCGTAGTGGGTCATCACTCCGGTAACGAGGTCCACCAGCCGCTGACGGAACAGCTTGACCTCGTAGTTGAGCGTCGGCGTCTGCCCGACCGCGGCCAGTTCAACGCTGTCGATGCGTTCCGGATCCAGCGCGTCGTTGCCGCGGGCGATGTAGTGCAGCGCCTCGTTGTTGTCCGTGAAGCGATGCCCCCAGTCCGCCTCGGAGTCCACGAACCCCGGGGTGCGCCAGGCGCGGGTCGCCGCCAGGCGCACGGCGTGCTCTTCATGGTAGTGCCAGTTCAGCGCCGCGCGTGGCGCCAGGTTGGTCCCGGTGTAGTCCTCGTACTCGACGCCGGTGCCGGCGTGGACCGTCCAGGCCGTGCCGGGGCGCCATTCGGCGTGGCCGAACAGGCGATTGTGGTGCAGCGAGCGGGTCTCGTCGTCGCCGAAGTAGCCCGGCGCCGCCATGGTGTCGCGGCGGCTCTGCCCCCCCCAGATGAGGCGCAGCGCCTCGATGGGCTGGTGGTGGTACTCCACCTCTGCCTCCATGCGGCGGATGTCGCGGGATTCGTCCAGGCGCAGGGGCGCATCCGAATCCCCCCGGTCATCACGGAAATCGCCCGGCAAGGGTTCAACCTCCGTCAGGGCCGGAAGGTTAGCCACCAGATCGGTGTCGGCGCGCTCCAGATGGAGGCGCGCGCGCAACTCCTCCCGGGTGGAAAAGAGGCGCTGCCAGGCCAGCTGCCCGTAGTAACGCTCGACCTCCGCCTCGCGTGCGGGGCGGAACAGCGTCCCTTCGCCGTAGCCCCATTCACCGGCCGTCATGCCGGCCATGACATCGACATGGTCGTTGACGCCGGGACGCAGACGGCCCCGGTAGTTGAGCTTGTGGCGCTGCTGGTCGTGGCGGGCCTCGTCCGCGCCGCCTCGGTAGCCGTCGTCCTCCTGGTACTGCCAGCTCAACCGCTGGTCGATCCGCTCGCCCCGGCTGTCGTGGCTGACCAGCGTCCGGCGATAGGCCTGTTCCCCGCCCTCGACGCGCACCCGGGTCCCCGGCTGCTCGCCCGGGGTGCGGGTGTGGATGTGGATGGTGCCGAGATAGGCATTGGCCCCGTAGCTGGCGCCGTTGGGGCCGCGCGTCACCTCGATGCGGTCGATGTCTTCCAGCGCCAGCGGCAGATCGTGCCAGTCCACCCCCGCCGTTCCCGGGAGGTAGACCGTTCGCCCGTCCACCAGGACCTGCATGCGACGCGCGAACTCCTCGGAGACGCCGTGGCGCGTCACCCCGACCCAGAAGCCGCCCTGGTGGCCCACCTGGAAGCCGGCGGCGAGGCGCATCAGATCCGGCAGGCTGGTGCGCCCGCTGGCCTCGATCATCTCGCGGTCGATGACGGTCACCGAGGCCGGCGCTCGGGTCAGGGGTTGTTCCATGCGCCCGGCGCTGACCACCGTGGGCAGGTCGTCGAAGTAGCTCGCCTCGGCCCCCTGGGGGTCGAACTCGGCGGCCTGGGCCCCCTTCGTTCCCGTCAGGACCACCCCCGCCAGCACCATCGCCTGTTGCCAGTTCATCTCGTTCCTTCCCTCATTCCATCCCGGTCGCCCGGGGGATCGGTCTCGGGGTTCAGCTCCGCCGCCACGCCACCCAGCCCGTGGACGCCGATCGGCCCGTCCACCGGCTCCCCGTCCAGTTGCGCAGCCATGGCCCCTCCTCGCGGGCTCTCGGGCATGCGGCGATCCTGCCCTTTCGGGGCGGGAATGGCCAGCCCGCCACTGGTCAGCCGCCCGCCCGGCGCAGTAAGATGCCGGGACAGCCGTGGAGGCCGCCATGCCCGAGAAGCCCACCATCCGCAAGGCCGCGATCGTCGCCCAGTCGCGTCTGTTCCGACTCGAGACCCTGGACCTGGAGTTCAGCAACGGCACCGTGCGCGAATACGAGCGGGTACGCGGGACGGGCTCCGGGCGCGGCGCGGTCCTCATCGTACCGATGCTCGACGACGACACCGTCCTGCTCATCCGCGAGTACGCCGCCGGGGTCCATCGTTACGAGCTGGCCCTCCCCAAGGGCCGCGTGGAGGCCGACGAGGCGCTGGAGGATGCCGCCAACCGCGAGATCATGGAGGAGGTGGGCCACGCCGCCCGCGAACTGGAGGTCCTGACCAGCTTCACCGTCGCCCCGGGCTACCTCAGCCACGTCACCCACGTCATCCTCGCCCGCGGCCTCTACCCTCGGCGTGAACCGGGGGACGAACCGGAGGAGCTGGAGGTGGTGCCGTGGTCCCTGCGACAGCTCCCCGAGCTCGTCGCCCGGGAAGAGGTCACCGAGGCGCGCAGCATCGCCGCCCTCTACATGGTGCGGGAACGGCTGCATGGCGACGGCGACAACTGAGGCCACGCTGCTCCCCGCCGTCCTCGCCGCGGTGCGCGAGGCGGGACACCTCATCCTCGCCCAGCGCGATGGCGGGCTGCGCATCGATACCAAGGGCGACGGCTCGCCGGTCACCTGCGCCGACCACGCCTCCCACCACTGTCTGGTGGACCACCTCAAGCGGCTCACCCCGGCCTGGCCGGTCTTCTCCGAGGAGTCGGGGGCGCTCCCCTTCAATATCCGCGGCCGCTGGCACCACTACTGGCTGCTGGATCCACTGGACGGGACCCGCGCCTTCGTGCGCGGCACCGACGAGTTCACCATCAATGTCGCCCTGATCCGCGACGGCCGACCCGTGCTCGGCGTCATCGGCGTGCCGGCCGACGGCCGCCTCTACCATGCCGTGGCCGGTGGCCCGGCCCACCGCCAGCTGCCCGGCCAGCCCGCCGAGGTCATCCGGTGCGGCCCGCCCTCCCCGACCCCGCGGGTGACCATCAGCCGCTCCTGCCCGACCCCGGAGACTGCGGCCTACCTGGAACGCCTCGGCCCCCACACCACCCAGCCGCTGGACAGCTCGCTGAAGTCGTGCCGGGTCGCCGAGGGCGGCGCCGATGTCTACGTCCGCCTCGGCCCCACCGGGGAATGGGACACCGCCGCCGCGCAGTGCCTGCTGGAGGCCGCCGGCGGCGGCCTCATGGACTGCGCCGGCCGGCCGCTGACCTACAACCGCCGCGCGACCCTGATGAACCCCCACTTCATCGCCTACGGCGCCGAGCCCGAGCGCTGGCTCGCCCCCCTGGCGGGGACCGGCGCCTGAACGAAAAAGGCCCGGCGCATCGCTGCGCCGGGCCCCGTCACGCGCGGCGGAAGCCGGGCGGTTACGTCTTGTTCTCCGCCTTGAAGACGTTGCGGCGGAGCCACAGGGCGATGAACGTGACCATCCCGATGGCGAAGGCCACGACAAAGATGGTCAACCACCCCATCCAGCTGGTAAAGAGAAGTTGCAGGGCTTCCATCGACGCTCTCCTATCATTGTTCAAGGCAGTGACTATTCCCGTTTTCCCGACGGTGAATCATTGACTGCGATCAACTTTCAATCAGGCCGTCTCCGCATCGGCCTCGCCGGCCAGGGCCTTGAGGCCCTCCCTGTCATGAATATAGACGTGTTTGCGCTCCACCGTCAGCAACGAACGCTCCTGGAATCGGGTGAAGGTCCGGCTCACCGTCTCCACGGCCAGGCCGAGGTAGTTGCCGATATCCCCTCGGGACATGGAGAGGTAGAACTCGTTGGCGGAAAAACCGCGCCGGTGGAGCCGATCGGAGAAATTCAGCAGGTAGGTCGCCAGGCGCTCGTCGGCACCGCGGCGGCCGAGCAGCAGCAGGTGTCCCTCCTCCTGCAGCAGCTCCCGACTCATCAATCGGTAGATCTGGTGGTGCAGCGCCGGGATCCGCCCGCCGAGTCCCTCCAGGGACTCGAACGGGATCTCGCAGACACTGGCCGTCTCCAGGGTGCGCGCCCCGCACGGGTGGTGCCCCCGGCTGATGGCGTCGAGGCCGAGCAGCTCCCCGGGCAGCAGGAAACCGGTGATCTGCTCGCGGCCGTCGCTCACCGGGGCGTAGGTCTTCACCGAACCGGAACGGACCACGTACAACGACTCGAAGGTATCGCCGACCCGGAACAGGTGCTCACCCCGCTTCAGCGGTCGGCGCTGCCGGATGATCCGGTCCAGTTCCGCCATCTCCTCCGGCTCGACCCCCACCGGCAGACAGACCGGCTGGAGGCTGCAGTCACTGCAGGCCAGTTTCAGCGATGACATCGTCCCTTGATTCATTATGTTCATTATCGACCTCCTGGTCTCGTTTTCCCCGATTACCATACTGCCACGGGGACAACCATGGCACCAACCTGTTTTTCCCACTGAATGTGTATAATGCGAACGCATTGAGGAAAGCGAGAGACGAGGCCCCCATGGCACGCACCGCTGAAGTGAGGCGCGACACGCTGGAGACCCGCATCCGGGTCGCCGTGAATCTGGACGGAGACGGCGAGGGTCGGTTCGACACCGGGGTCCCCTTCCTGGAGCACATGCTCGACCAGGTGGCCCGCCACGGCCGCATGGATCTGGACATCACCGCCGAGGGCGACACCCACATCGACGACCACCACACGGTGGAGGACGTCGGCATCACCCTGGGCCAGGCACTGGCCGAGGCCCTCGGCGACAAGGCCGGGATCCAGCGCTACGGCCACGCCTACGTGCCGCTGGACGAGGCCCTGTCGCGCGTGGTGGTGGACTTCTCCGGCCGCCCGGGCCTGACCTGGGGCGTCGAGTTCCCGCGGGCGCGCATCGGCAGCTTCGATGTCGACCTCTTCCAGGAGTTCTTCCAGGGGCTGGTGAACCACGCCCGGATGACCATCCACGCCGACAGCCTGCGCGGCACCAACGCCCACCACGTCGCCGAGACCCTCTTCAAGGCGCTGGGCCGGGCCCTGCGCGTGGCCGCCGAGGCCGATCCGCGCCTGGCGGGCCGTACCGCTTCCACCAAGGGCAGTCTGTAGGCCATGGCCCGTGTCACCGTCGTCGACTACGGCATGGGCAACCTCCACTCGGTGGCCAAGGCGCTGGAGCACGCCGGCGCCGCCGAGGTGGTGGTCAGCGCCGACCCGGAGACCGTGGCCGCCGCCGAGCGGCTGGTCTTCCCCGGCGTCGGCGCCATGCGCGACTGCATGGGGGAGCTCCAGCGCCTGGGGCTGGATCGCGCCGTCACCGACTTCGCCGCCACCGGCCGGCCGCTGCTGGGGGTCTGCGTCGGCATGCAGGCGCTGTTCGAAAGCAGCGAGGAGAACGGCGGCACCCCGGCGCTGGGGCTGCTGCCCGGCCAGGTGCGCGCCTTCCCCGAGGGACTCAGCGACGCCACCACGGGCGGGCCGCTGAAGATCCCGCACATGGGCTGGAACGAGGTCCACCAGGTGAGCGAGCACCCGCTCCTGGCCGGCATCGAGCAGGACACCCGGTTCTATTTCGTCCACGGCTACTACGCCGAGCCGGCCAGCCCCGATCTCATCACCGCCTTCACCGTCTACCCGCACCCGGTGACGGCGATGGTGTCGCGGGATAACATCGCCGGGGTGCAGTTCCATCCGGAAAAGAGCCAGGCGGCCGGACTGGCCCTGTACGCCAACTTCCTGGGCTGGGACGGCACCACGCCCGACGCCCCGGACACCCCGGAATAACCACGGAACCGATGAGGTCGTAGTCATGTTTGTGATCCCCGCCATCGACATCCAGGACGGACGCTGCGTGCGGCTGCGCCAGGGCGACATGGAGGATGCCACCGTCTACGGCGACGATCCGGTGGCCATGGCCGACCGCTGGGTGGCCGCCGGGGCCCGCCGCCTCCACCTGGTGGATCTGGACGGCGCCACCGCCGGCGAACCGAAGAACGCCGAGGCGGTGCGCCGGATCTGCGCCGCCCATCCCGAGCTGCCGGTGCAGATCGGCGGCGGCATCCGCGACACCGCCACCGCCGGCGCCTATATCGAGGCGGGGGTGAGCTACGTCATCATCGGCACCCGGGCGGTCTCGGCGCCGCACTTCGTCAACGACCTCTGCCTGGAATTCCCGCGCCACGTCATCGTCGGGCTCGACGCCCGCGACGGCAAGGTGGCCATCGACGGCTGGTCGAAGCTCTCGCAGCACGACGTCACCGACCTGGCCCAGCGCTTCGAGGCCGACGGCGTCGAGGCGATCATCTACACCGACATCGGCCGCGACGGCATGCTCACCGGGGTCAGCCTCGAGTCCACCGTCGAGCTGGCGCGGGCGGTGCGCATCCCGATCATCGCCTCCGGCGGCGTCACCAGCCTCGACGACATCCGCGCCCTGTGTGCGGTGGCCGACGAGGGGGTGGTCGGTGCCATCACCGGTCGCGCCATCTACGAGGGCACCCTGGACCTGGCCGCCGCCCAGCAGCTGGCCGACGAGCTCTGCCCCGAAGGCGCCTGAACGGCGGGCGCCCGAACCGAACACCGCAACGAACCCGCGAACGAGGAACCCCATGGCCCTGGCCAAGCGCATCATCCCCTGTCTCGACGTCGAAGCCGGCCGCGTGGTCAAGGGCGTGCGCTTCGTCGACATCCGCGACGCCGGCGACCCGGTGGAGGCCGCCCGGCGCTACGACGAGCAGGGCGCCGACGAGCTGACCTTCCTCGACATCACCGCCAGCCACGAGGGCCGCGACACCATCCTCCACGTGGTCGAGGCGGTGGCCGGGCAGGTCTTCATCCCGCTCACCGTCGGCGGCGGTGTGCGCAGCTGCGACGACATCCGCAAGCTGCTCAACGCCGGCGCCGACAAGGTGGCGATCAACACCGCGGCGGTGAACAACCCGGAGTTCGTCCGCGAGGCGGCCGAGCGGTTCGGCTCCCAGTGTATCGTCGTCGCCGTCGACGCCAAGCAGGTGGAAGAAGGCGACCACCCGCGCTGGGAGGTCTTCACCCACGGCGGCCGCAACCCCACCGGCCTCGACGCGGTGGACTGGGCGCGCCGGATGGTGGAGCTCGGCGCCGGCGAGATCCTGCTCACCAGTATGGACCGCGACGGCACCCGCGACGGCTTCGACCTCGGCCTGACCCGGGCGGTGAGCGACGGCGTCACCGTGCCGGTGATCGCCTCCGGCGGCGTCGGCACCCTGGCCCATCTGGCCGAGGGCGTGCGCGAGGGCCACGCCGACGCAGTGCTGGCCGCCAGCATCTTCCACTTCGGCGAACACACCATCGGCGAGGCCAAGGCGACCCTGGCCGCCGCCGGGCTGCCGGTGCGCCTCTAGGCCACCCGCAGGAGGACCCATGGCAGCGACGAACCCGAATCCCGACGCCCGCTGGCTCGACACCATCGCCTTCGACGACGACGGTCTGGTGCCGGTGATCGCCCAGGACCACGCCAGCGGCCGGGTGCTGATGATGGCCTGGGCCAACCGCGAGGCGCTGGCCGAGACCCTGAGCCGGGGCGAGGCGGTCTACTGGTCGCGCTCCCGCGGCCGGCTCTGGCACAAGGGCGAGAGCTCCGGCCAGACCCAGACCGTGCACGCCGTGCGGCTCGACTGCGACGGCGACGTGGTGCTGCTGGAGGTCACCCAGGCCGGCGCCGCCGCCTGCCACACCGGCCGCGAGAGCTGCTTCTACCGCGAACTGCGCGACGGTGAGTGGGTTGTCACCGACGATGTCCTCGTCGATCCCGCAACCCTCTATGGAGGTGGCCAATGAACGATGACGTACTGCGGCAGCTGGCTGCGGTGCTGGAGGCGCGCAAGGGCGCCCCGGCCGACGACTCCTATGTGGCGAGCCTCTACGCCAGGGGTCTCGACGCCATCCTGAAGAAGATCGGCGAGGAGGCCACCGAGACGGTGATGGCCGCCAAGGACGGCGATCCCGACAAGGTCGTTTATGAAACCGCGGATCTGTGGTTTCATAGCCTGGTCCTGCTGGCGCATCAGGGGCTCGGGCCGGAGGCGGTCCTCGCGGAGCTGGAGCGCCGCTTCGGCCTCTCCGGCCACGCCGAGAAGGCCGCGCGCGAGCAGTAACCACAAGGCCACGAGCCAACCAATCAAACAGCGACACCAGAGGGGAAGTCATGGGGATCAGCGTCTGGCAACTACTCATCATCCTGGCCATCGTGCTGGTGCTCTTCGGCGCCAAGCGCATCCGCAACCTGGGCGGCGACCTGGGCGAGGCGGTCAAGGGCTTTCGCAGCGCCGTGAAGGAAGAGACCGAGGAGAACGGCGAGAAGAAGGCCGAGGAGGGCACGGAGAAGCTCGAGAAGGCCGCCGAGGATGAGGAGGTCATCGAGGGCGAGGCCACCCGCGAGAGCGAAAGCGACCGGAACAAGGGCTGAGCGCGGCGCGACCCATGTTCGATCTCGGCTTCTGGGAAATCCTCGTCATCGGCGCCATCGCCCTGCTGGTGATCGGCCCCGAGCGTCTGCCCGAGGTGGCCCGCACCGTGGGCCGCTGGGTCGGCAAGGTGCAGAAGTTCGTCAACACGGTGAAGTCCGATGTCGACCGCGAGCTGCGCACCGACGAGCTGCGCAAGATGATGGACTCCCAGAAGTCCGAACTGGACCAGCTCAAGGCGCGTCTGAACAGCGGCGCCGACGAGCTCAACCAGGACGTCTCGGCCACCGGCAGGAAGGGCGACGGCGCCGGCAAGAAGGGCGGCGGCTCGTCGGACGACAGCCCGTATCTGGTCCGCTCACCGGACAGCACCGACTCGGACGCCGCGCAGTCGACGACGGATGGCCAGGGCGCGAAGACACCCCGCGACAACAGTGACAGTGACGGCAAGGGCGGCTAATGGCTAAGGACAAGGAGAACATCGATCCCGACGCCATCGTCGCCGAAGAACAGCCCTTCCTGACCCACCTCTTCGAGCTGCGGGATCGGCTGTTGAAGATCGTGCTCACCGTGGCACTGATCTTCCTGGCGCTGTTCGCCTTCGCCAACGACATCTACAGCTTCGTGGCGTCGCCGCTGCTGGCGCACCTGCCGGAAGACACCGGCATGATCGCCACCGAGGTGGCCTCACCCTTCCTGACGCCGTTCAAGCTGACCCTGTTCGTGGCCCTGGTGCTGGCGGTGCCGGTGATCCTCCACCAGATCTGGGCCTTCATCGCGCCGGGCCTCTACAGCCACGAGCGGCGCCTGGCCATGCCGCTGCTCGCCTCCAGCGTGCTGCTCTTCTACCTCGGCATGGTCTTCGCGTACTATGCGGTGATGCCGCTGGTCTTCGGCTTCTTCACCGCCACCGCCCCGGAGGGCGTGGCGGTGATGACCGACATCGCCCGCTACCTCGATTTCGTCCTGAAGCTCTTCTTCGCCTTCGGCATCGCCTTCGAGGTGCCCATCGTCACCATCCTGCTGGTCTGGGCCGGGATCACCACCCCGCAGGCACTGGCATCCAAGCGCCCCTACGTCATCGTCGGTGCCTTCATCATCGGCATGGTGCTGACGCCGCCGGACGCCATCTCCCAGACCCTGCTGGCGGTGCCCATGTGGCTGCTGTTCGAGCTGGGGCTGCTGCTGTCGCGCTTCTTCGTCGGCAGTCAGGCCGCCGAGGAGACCGACGGTGGCGGACCGGGGGATGGTCCGACGGGCGGTGCCGGTACGGCCGACGGCGGACCGGACGATGGCGGTCCGAACGACGGGGGTGACTCGGATGGTGGCGCCGGGACCGGCTCTGACGCCGAAGGGTCGCGCGCCGCCGCCACCGAGGACGCCTGGCAGCCGCTGGACGACGACGCCCTGGAGGCGGAGCTCGACCGCGCCGCGGCCGAGGAAGAGTCCCTGCGCCGGAACCGCGCGAATGCGGCGGACGGCACCGACGACGCTTCCACCCCCGATGACGAAAACACCCCGCGCCGCGACTGAGGTCGTCCGTCGCGGGGGCGCTCCCCCTACTCCCCGCCCTCTTCCGCAGGCTCCCGTGAGTGCCGATCGCGGCTACGGTCGCGGTTCATGCCGCCCGGCGCGATGATCCGGCCGTCCTCGGTCACGGTCGGCGTCGGCGTGCTGGAACGCGGGCTCGGCTGACTCGCCGACTGGGCGACCACCCAGAGGACGAACAGGCCCGCCAGCACCGCGGCGACCAGAACCGGCACGGTGAAGCGGCGCCAGCCGTGTTCGCCGTACAGGCGCAGCCAGCCCAGTCGCGGCGGCGGATTCAGCGCGGCACGGGCGCGCGCCTGAAAGTCGGGGTCGGGCGGCGGCACCGGCTGGTGGCTGAGCTGGCGACGCAGGCCCT
>CAZGJO010000027.1:0-15219 GCA_964525685.1 uncultured Ectothiorhodospiraceae bacterium
CCTCTTCCTTGCCGCCGCCACCGCCCTGGAACTGGTCGGCGGCGTCGAGCAGGCGGTCGGTGGCGTCGTCGCGGCGGTTGAGGACCACGTCCTCGACCAGCTCGCGCAGCTCCTCGGGGATGTCGTCGTAGACGGCCAGCTGCGCCGGGTTGACGATGCCCATGTCCATGCCGGCCCTGGTGGCGTGGTAGAGGAAGACCGCGTGGATCGCCTCGCGCACGCCGTCGTTGCCGCGGAACGAGAAGGAGATGTTGGAGACGCCGCCGGTGATGTGCACCTCCGGCATCTTCTGGCGGATCTCGCGGCACGCCTCGATGAAGTCGACGCCGTAGTTGTTGTGCTCCTCGATGCCGGTGGCGACGGCGAAGATGTTGGGGTCGAAGACGATGTCCTCGCCGGGGAAGCCGACCTGCTCGGTGAGGATCTTGTAGGCGCGCTCGCAGATCTCGACCTTGCGCTCCTTGGTGTCAGCCTGGCCCTCTTCATCGAAGGCCATGACCGTCACTGCGGCGCCGAGCCGGCGCAGCAGCTTCGCCTGATTGATGAAGTTCTCCTCGCCCTCCTTGAGGGAGATGGAGTTCACCAGCCCCTTGCCCTGCAGCCGCTTGAGGCCGGCGACGACGATGTTCCACTTGGAGGAGTCGACCATCACCGGGACCTTGGCGATGTCGGGCTCGGAGGCGACCAGGTTGAGGAAGTCGATCATCGCCTGCTCGCCGTCGAGCATGCCCTCGTCCATGTTGACGTCGATGACCTGAGCACCGCCGTCCACCTGGTTGCGGGCGACCTCCAGCGCGGTGTCGTAATCCTCTTCCTTGATCAGCCGCTTGAAGCGCGCCGAGCCGGTGACGTTGGTGCGCTCGCCGATGTTGACGAAGCCGAGTTCGGGGCCGACGTTGCACGGCTCCAGCCCGGACAGGCGCATGCGCGGCGGGCGCTCCGGGATGGTGCGCGGGGCGACGCCCTCCACCGCCTCGGCGATGGCCTGGATGTGCCCCGGCGTGGTGCCGCAGCAGCCGCCGATGATGTTGAGGAAGCCCGACTCCGCCCACTCGCGGATGTGGGCCGCCATCTCCTCCGGCTCCTGCTCGTACTCGCCGAACTCGTTGGGCAGGCCGGCATTGGGGTGGGCGGAGACACGGAAGGCCGACTTCTCGGAGAGCTCCTCGATGTGCTGGCGCAGCTCGGCGGCGCCCAGGGCGCAGTTGAAGCCGATGGAGAGCGGCTCGGCGTGGGCGAGCGAGTTGTAGAACGCCTCGGCGGTCTGACCGGAGAGGGTGCGGCCGGAGGCGTCGGTGATGGTGCCCGAGATCATGATGGGCAGCTCGACGCCGTGCTCGTCGCAGTACTCCTTCACCGCGTAGACCGCCGCCTTGGCGTTCAGGGTGTCGAAGATGGTCTCGATGAGGACGGCGTCGACGCCACCCTCGTGCAGCCCCTTGACCGCCTCCTTGTAGGAGGCCGCGAGGTCGTCGAAGGTGACGTTGCGGTAGCCGGGGTTGTTGACGTCCGGCGAGATGGTCGCGGTGCGGTTGGTCGGGCCGAGGACGCCGGTGACGAAGCGCGGCTTGTCCGGGGTCTGCTCGGTCATGGCGTCGGCGGCCTCGCGGGCGACCTTCGCCGACTCGTAGTTGAGTTCGTAGACCCAGTCCTCCATCTGGTAGTCGGCCTGGGCGATGGAGGTGGAGCTGAAGGTGTTGGTCTCGATGATGTCGGCACCGGCCTTCAGGTACTCGGTATGGGTCTCGCGCAGGATGTCCGGCTGCGAGATCGCCAGCACGTCGTTGTTGCCCGAGACGTCGCACGGGTGATCCTTCAGGCGCTCGCCGCGGAACGCGGCCTCGTCGAGCTGATAGGTCTGGATCAGCGAGCCCATGGCACCATCGAGGATCAGGATGCGGTTCTCGAGTTCTTTTACAAGGCGTTGCTGGCGTTCATTCTTCATGGCCATTCGTCTCCCGGGCAGTCTGGCGGACCACCGTTGTGGATAGATGGATTTGCGTACACTCGGTGGGCGTAGTGTGGTACGTACGAATGCGGCCAGTGTACCAGAAACGCACCGTTTTTGCAGGCGGGGGCGAGCGAAGGCGCCGCCGCGATGGCCGTGGACCGCCGTTTGGCGGTAGGATCCCCCCATGAACGAGACCCGGGACACCACGGCTGTCGTGAAGCCGCCGAAGGCGCTGCTGCGTCCGGTGGGACGCGCCATCGCCGACTTCGACATGATCCGCGACGGGGACCGCGTGCTGGTGGCCGTCTCCGGCGGCAAGGACTCCCTCGGCCTGCTGCACGTGCTGCGCCACCTGGCCCGTTACGCGCCGGTGCGCTTCGAGGTGGGGGCGGTGACCGTGGATCCGGAGGTGGAGGGCTTCGACCCGGGGGCTCTGCGTGACTACATGGCGGCCCTGGGGGTCGACTACCACTACCGCGAGCAGCCCATCATGGAGGAGGCGAAGGCGCGCATGAAGGGCGATTCCTTCTGCGCCTACTGCGCCCGGATGAAGCGCGGGATCATGTACACCACCGCCCGCGAGGCCGGTTACAACGTCCTCGCGCTTGGCCAGCACCTGGACGATCTCGCCGAGAGCTTCCTGATGTCCGCCTTCCACGGCGGCCAGCTGCGCACCATGAAGGCGCACTACCGCAACGATGATGGCGATCTGCGGATCATCCGCCCGCTGGCCTACGCCCGCGAGCGTCAGATGGCCGACTTCGCCGCCGCGGCCGGACTGCCGGTCATTCCCGACTCCTGTCCGGCCTGCTTCGACGCCCCCACCGAGCGGGAGCACATGAAACAGCTGCTGGCGGGCGAGGAAGGGCGTTATCCCCATCTCTTCCGCAACCTGGAGCGGACCCTGCGGCCGTTGATGACCGAGGACGGCATCCCGGGTGATGACGCGCCGGGAGGGAACTGAGCCGTGGGGAAGGCTAGACGCCGCCCCGTGCAGGGCTTTTTCGGTACCGGCCTGCTGCGACTGGCCGGACGGCTGCCGTTGCGCGTTCTCCACGGCGCCGGGGCGGGGGTGGCGCGAGTACTGGCCCGGATCCCCAGTGAACTGACCCGGGTGACCGACGCCAACCTCGCCGTGGCCTACCCCGATCTCACACCGGACGCCCGTCGCCGTCTGGGGCGCGCGAGCCTCGCCGAGACCATGAAGTTCGGCTTCGAGGCCGGCCACCTCTGGTGCCGGCGCGGGCTCGACATCGACACCCTGGTGACCGAGTGGCGCGGGGTGGAGCATCTGCAAGCGGCCCAGGCGCGCGGGCGCGGCACCATCCTGGCCATCCCCCACCTGGGCTCCTGGGAGGTGGTGGGGCTGGCGGTCTCCCGCCACCATCCGATGACCAGCCTCTACCGGCCGCCGCGTGTCGCGGCACTGGATACCCTGATGCGGGAGGGGCGTCAGCGTTACGGTGCGCAGTTGGTGCCCACCGATGGCTCCGGCGTGCGGGCGTTGCGCCGGGCGCTGGGCGACGGGCGCGTGGTGGCGATCCTGCCGGACCAGGAGCCGGGCGAGCAGTCCGGCGTGTTCGCCGATCTCAATGGCCGACCGGCATGGACCATGACCCTGTTGTCGCGCCTGGCGGCCGGCAGTGGGGCCACGGTGCTGTTTGCCTGGGCGGAGCGCCTGCCCAGGGGGCGTGGTTTCCGCCTCCACTTCGAGCCCGCCGAGCCGGCCGTGACGGAACGCGATCCGGAGCGGGCGACCGCCGCGCTCAACCGGGGGATCGAGGCCGTCGTGCGGCAGTGTCCGGAACAGTACCTGTGGAGCTATCGCCGCTATTCACGGCGGCCCGAGGGCCTGCCGCGCCTCTACCCCAAGCGCTAGGCGCTAGGCCGAATCCGGGCCCTGCTCGCGGTTGTCGGCCTCGCGCAGCTGCTGGCGGCTGCGCAGCCATGCGACCACCACCGGCACGGCGAGTGCCGCGCCGATGGCCGCCGAGAGGGCCGTGAAGGTGGAGGTCGGCAGGCCGAAGACCACCAGCTGGTAGAGGAGCCAGATCACCAGGGTCGCTCCGACCCACATCAGTGCGGCGGCCACGACCCAGCGGGGCGCCCAGCGCAGACAGATTAGCACCAGGACGCCCATGGCCAGGCTGAGGGCGCCGGCCATGAGGATCAGGTCGAAACTTCCGCGCAGCAGGATCTCCACCAGCACGGTGACCAGTCCCGGCATGAGCAGCAGGAAGGTCACGGCGTGCCTTCCCGGGGCGCCTGGCCCTCACGGTCCGGGTCCACCGGGTCCGGGTCCCCGGTGGGGTCGCCGCTCGGCAACTCCAGCGGGATGCGCACGTGGCCCTCGGGCAGATCGTCGTCCGCCGGCGGCGCTTCGCGACCGAGGCCGAGGACAAAGAGCAGCAGGACCACCACCGCCACCAGCAGGCCGAGTACCAGCACGGTGCTGGTCGCCCAGCGTCCGCCCCCGGATCCGTGTTGTCGCGGGGTCAGGTCCCAGTCACTACGGCGCTGGTTGCGCTTGCGTCTACCCGGCATGGTCGTTGGTCTCCTGGTCTCTGGCTCGTTGCTTGTACGGTTTCGGCTCCCCCTCGGGGCGGGTCCGGTAGAGCCGCTGGGTCCACATGTACTGGGCCGGATCGGGGCGGATCAGCGCCTCCAGTGCCGCGTTCATCGCCCAGGCGTCGTCGGCCGCCTCCCCGCTCGGGAAATCCGCCAGCGGGGGATGGATGCGCACGCGATAGCGGTGCCGTTCGGGATCATAACAGGCCAGGCAGGGAATGGCTGCCGCCCCGGACGCCCGGCTCAGTCGCCCCAGGCTGGTCAGGGTCGCCTTCGGTGTGGCGAAGAAGGGGGCGAAGGTCCAGTCGGCGGTACCGCGCTTGCCCAGATCCTCGTCGGGCAGGTAATAGAAGGCGCTGCCGGCGCGCAGATCGCGCAGGATCGGGCGCAGGCCGCTGTCCCGGTGGTAGACGCGGCCGAGGAAGCGGGTCCGCCCGCGCGCCACCAGCCAGTCGAAGATCGGGTGGTTCATGGGCCGGATCAGCCCGGTGGCCGGAATCCGTCGGGTGATGGCGAGGCCGGCGGCCTCCAGCGCGACGGAGTGGCCGGTAAAGAGGATCACCGGGTGGCCGGCCTCGCGTGCGGCGGTGACGTGCCCCCAGCCCTCCACCTGGATGCGCCGGTCCAGCCAGAACCCCGGGGCAAACCAGAACAGGGCGTAGTCCATGGAGCACAGGGCCATCAGGCGGAAGCCGCGGCGGATGGTCGCTTCGCGCTCCTCGATGCGCCAGTTCGGGAAGGCGAGGTCGAGGTTGATGCGCACGATGTTCAGCCGCTTCGGGTTGCGCCGCCGCAACCAGACCGCGATCAGGCCCGCCAGCTGCCAGCGCAGCCGACGGGGCAGCAGTCCGAGCAGGATGAACAGCCCGAGACCCAGCCAGAAAGGCCAGTGGTGCGGCCCGAGCCAGCGCCACTGGAAACGCGGGGCGTAGCCCGGTTCGGGCGTACGGGTCATGGCGGCGGCTACCTCGTCTCGCTGAGCAGGCGCCGGATGAGGTCCTCGGAGCGGCCCAGGTAGGCCGTGCCGAACAGGTTCAGGTGGTTGAGGACGTGATAGAGGTTGTAGAGGTCGCGACGGATCGCGTAGCCCGGGTCCCGCGGCCAGACGGCATCGTAGGCCGTGTAGAAGTCGCGCGGGAAGCCACCGAAGAGTTCGGTCATGGCCAGATCGGCCTCCCGTTCGCCGTAGTAGACCGCCGGGTCGAAGATCACCGGATCGCCGTCGCTGGTGACGTCCCAGTTGCCCGACCAGAGGTCGCCGTGGAGCAGGGAGGGCAGTGGCTGGTAATCGGTGAAGAAGGTGTCCAGCCGCTCCATCAGCTCACCGCCCGCGTCCTCCAGCCGCTTGCCGTAGCCGTTGTGCGCGGCCAGGCGGAGCTGGAAGCCCAGGCGGTGTTCCCGCCAGAAGGCGACCCAGTCACTGTTCCAGTCGTTGTGCTGCGGGGTGTTGCCGATGGTGTTGTCGCGGTGCCAGCCGAAACGCTCGCTGGTGTGGCCGTGCAGCGCCGCCAGGTCCTGGCCCAGTCGGCGGGCGGCGGCGCTGTCGGCGCGTCCCCCGAGGTGCAGGTATTCCATCACCAGGAAGGCCTGCCCCTCGGCCTCCCCCCAGATCAGCGGGCGCGGGCAGCGCACCGCCTCGGCTGCGGCGATCTCGGCCAGCCCCTCCGCCTCGGCGGCGAACATCTCCTGCTCCTCCGCTCGGTTGAGCTTGACGAAGAACTGACGCCCGGTCTGGTCTTCCACGCGCACGGCGGCACTGATGCAGCCGCCGCCGAGGCTGCGCTGCTCCGCCAGGCGGAAGGGCTCGCCGGTGGCCTCCGCGATCTTCTCGGCGATGGGGGTCCAGACACTCATGACGATCTCCTTCTTGGGTGGCGCCATGGTAATGCAACCAGCGCCCTGCGGGGAGGGGTGGTGCTACCATGGCCGCATGTCGGAAATGAGACCCATTCTGCGCGTCGCCGTTCCGTCGCCGCTGCGGCGACTGTTCGACTACCGGGCGCCCGAGGGCCGGTCCGCGGGATCGGTGGTCCCCGGCCAGCGGGTGCGGGTGCCGTTCGGTCGCCAGCGTCTGGTCGGGGTGGTCGTCGAGGTGGCGGCGACCACCGACGTGCCGAGCGAGCGCCTGCGTGACGCCGCCGAATGCCTGGACGAGGCGCCGGTCCTGGGCCCGGACGTTCTGGAGCTGCTGCGCTGGGCGGCGGCCTACTACCACCACCCCCCCGGGGAGGTCTTCGCGGCCGCCCTCCCCGCCGCCCTGCGCGAGGGCCGCCCCAATCGCAGCGGCGGTCCGCGCTACCTGCGTTTGACCGCCGAGGGCGAGGCGGTGGACCCGGACCGCCTCGGCCGCGCCCCGGTGCAGCAGGCCATCCTGCGTGAACTGCGGGCCGCCGACGGCCCCTTGCCAGTGGAGACGCTGGCCGAACGCCACCCGCGTTGGCAGCCCAGCAGCCGTCGGCTGCGCGAGCACGGCTGGGTCGAGGAGGTGACCGGGTCCTGCCTGGAGCCGGTGGCGACCCCGACGCCGGGGCCGCCGCTCGCCGGCGCCCAGGCCGAGGCGGTGACGACCGTGCGCGAGGCCCGGGGCGCTTTCGCCCCCTTCCTCCTCCACGGGGTCACGGGCTCCGGCAAGACCGAGGTCTACCTCCAGATCATGGAGACGGTGCTGGCCGCTGGCGGCCAGGTGCTGGTGCTGGTGCCGGAGATCGGCCTGACCCCGCAGCTGCTGGACCGCTTCCGCCGACTCGGGGTCCCGCTGGCGGTGCTCCATTCCGGCCTCACCGACGCCCAGCGGCTGTGCGCCTGGCACGCCGGCTGGAGTGGTGAGGCGCGGGTGGTGGTCGGGACCCGATCGGCGGTCTTCACGCCGCTGCCGGACCTGGCGTTGATCATCGTCGACGAGGAGCATGACGCCTCCTACAAGCAGCAGGAGGGCTTCCGTTACTCCGCTCGCGATCTGGCGGTGCTGCGCGCCCACCATGGCGGCGTGCCGGTGGTTCTGGGGTCGGCGACGCCGTCGCTGGAGAGCCTGGTGAATGTCGAGCAGGGGCGCTATCGGCGACTATCGCTGCCGGAGCGCGCCGGGGGCGCGGAGGAGCCGCCCATCGAGCTGCTCGACCTGCGCGGCCGGAAACTGGACGAGGGGCTCGGCGAGTCGCTGATCCACGCCATCGACCGCGAGGTGGCCGCCGGTGGCCAGGTCCTGCTGTTCCTCAACCGGCGCGGCTTCGCGCCGACCCTGCTCTGCCACGACTGCGGCTTCGTCATCCATTGCCACCGCTGCGACGCCCACATGACCTTCCATCAGGGGCAGAGCCTGCTGCGCTGCCACCACTGTGGCAACGAGCAGCGGGTGCCGCCGGCCTGTCCCGGCTGCGGCAGCCTCGATCTGCGCGCCCTGGGGATGGGCACCGAGCGCGTGGAGCAGGCGCTGGCCCGGCTCTTCCCCAAGGCGACCACGGTGCGGGTGGACCGCGACTCCACCCGCGCCCGGGGGCGCATGGAGACGTTGCTGGAGCAGGCCCACAGCGGGGCCGCGCGGATCCTGCTCGGGACGCAGATGCTGGCCAAGGGCCACCACTTCCCCGGGGTGACTCTGGTGGGGATCCTCGACGCCGATCAGGGCCTCCACTCCCCCGACTTCCGGGCCCCGGAGCGGCTGGCGCAGCTGGTGATCCAGGTCGCCGGCCGGGCGGGTCGCGCCGAGCGGCCCGGGCGGGTGCTGATCCAGACACACCACCCGGACCACCCGCTGCTGCGCCGACTGGTGGAGGGCGGCTACGACGCCAGCGCCCGGGCCGCGCTGGAGGAGCGCCGTCTGGCGCAGCTGCCGCCGTTCAGCCACATGGCGCTGCTGCGCGCCGAGGCGCCGGGGGCCGAGGCCCCCCACGCATTCCTCAAGGCCGCCGCCGACCTCTGCGCCCGCGAGTCGAAGGCGGTGATGGCGCTGGGCCCGGTGCCGGCGCCCATGGAACGCCGCGCCGGCCGCTACCGTGCCCAGCTGCTGCTGCAGGCCGAATCCCGCGCCGACCTCCACCGCCTGCTGGCGGCGTGGCTGCCGCAGGTGGCGGAGCTCACCGAGGCGCGCCGGGTGCGCTGGTCGCTGGATGTCGATCCGGTGGATCTGAGCTGAGAACGGTCGTCCGCAACGGACCGCTCGGAACGGGCTGGTCGGCGACGGGAGATGGGTTAGAATGCGCGGATCACCCGCTCAGCAGGATTGTTCATGAAGGCGCATCTCAACGAGTGTTTCGAGCAGGCCGTGGCGGCGCTGCGCGCAGAGGGGACCCTCCCGGCCGAGGGCCCGGACTTCACCGTGGAGCGCACCCGCGATCCGAGCCACGGCGATTTCGCCTGCAATGTCGCCATGGTCATGGCGAAACCCGCCGGCATGAAGCCGCGCGATCTGGCGGCCCGGGTGGTGGAACGGCTGCCCGCGTCGCCCCATGTGGAGCGGGTGGAGATCGCCGGGCCGGGCTTCATCAACGTCTTCCTGGGGGCGGCGGCCTACCGCGAGGTGGTCCGCGCCGTCCACGAGGCCGGCGAGGCGTACGGCCATTCCACCGTGGGCGCCGGGCGCCGGGTCCAGGTGGAGTTCGTCTCCGCCAACCCCACCGGTCCGCTGCATGTGGGCCACGGCCGGGGCGCCGCCTACGGTGCGGCGGTGGCCGACCTGCTGGCGGCGGCCGGCTTCCGGGTCCACCGGGAGTACTACGTCAACGACGCCGGGCGGCAGATGGACATCCTGGCCGCCTCGGTCTGGCTGCGCTATCTGGAACTCCACGGGGAGCGGGTGCGCTTCCCCGACAACGGCTATCGCGGCGAGTACGTCCGCGACATCGCCAAGGGGCTGCGCGCCGAGGTGGGCAACACGCTGGTGCAGCCGGCGAGCCGGGTGGCCGACGGCCTGCCCGCCGACGAGGAGGCGGGCGGCGACAAGGAGGAGCACATCGACGCGCTGGTGGAGCGGGCCCGCGAATGCCTCGGCCCCGGCGGCTACGACCAGGTCTTCCAGGCGGGACTCGACGCCATCCTCGCCGACATCCGCGAGGATCTGGAGGCCTTCGGTGTGGTCCACGAGAGCTGGTTCTCCGAGCGCAGCCTCACCGAGACCGGGGCGGTGGACCGCGCGCTGGACCGGCTGCGCGATGCCGGTCAGCTCTACGAGGCGGAGGGCGCCACCTGGTTCCGTTCCAGCGCCTTCGGCGACACCAAGGATCGGGTGGTGATCCGGGAGAACGGCCAGCGCACCTACTTCGCCTCCGACATCGCCTACCACATGGCGAAGCTGGACGCCGGCTACGACTGGGTCATCGACGTCTGGGGGGCCGACCACCACGGCTACGTGCCCCGGGTGCGCGCCGCCCTGGAGGCCATGGGCGAACCGGTGGAGCGGCTGGACGTGCTGCTGGTCCAGTTCGCGGTGCTGTGGCGCCACGGGGAGAAGGTGCCGATGTCCACCCGCGCCGGCGAGTTCGTGACCCTGCGCGAGCTGCGCGAGGAGGTGGGCGACGACGCCGCGCGTTTCTTCTACGTCATGCGCCGCGGGGAACAGCACCTGGACTTCGACCTCGACCTGGCCAAGTCGCGCAGCAACGAGAACCCGGTCTACTACATCCAGTACGCCCATGCCCGGATCTGCAGCCTGCTCGGCCAGCTCGAGGAGCGCGGCTGGACCCACGAGGTCGCACAGGGGCTGGCGCACGTGGACCAGCTGACCGCCGACCACGAGCTGGCGTTGATGAGCACGCTGGGGCGGTTCCCGGAGGTCATTGAGGCGGCGGCGCTGAGCCACGAGCCACACCAGGTGGGCCACTATCTGCGTGAACTCGCCAATGAATTCCACACCTGGTACAACGCCCATCCCATCCTGGTGGAGGAGGCCGGCCTGCGCAACGCCCGGCTGGCACTGGCGCTGGCGGTGCGGCGGGTGATCCGCAACGGCCTCGGCATCCTCGGCGTCTCGGCGCCGGAGTCCATGTAATGGCGGCGCGCGGGGGCAAGGACAAGGAGCGCGGCTCGGAGGGTGCACCGGGCTGGGCCTGGCTGGTGGTCGGCCTGCTGGTGGGGCTGTTCATCGCCTTTCTCATGGGGCTCCAGGGGGAGCGGGACGAGGCGGAGCGCACACCGGAGCAGGCCGAGCAACGGGCCCCGGACCCGCTGGAAGAGGAGCGCGGTGAGCCGCGCTTCGACTTCTACTCCATCCTGCCGGAGATGGAGATCCCGGTCCCCGGCCCCGATGTCGACGACGAGGTGCGCCGCGAGCGCGAACGGCGCGAGCAGGAACGCGAGACCGAGCCGGCGGAGCGCGAGATGGAGCCGGATACCGCCTATGCCCTGCAGGTGGGCTCCTTCCGGCGTGAGGGCGAGGCCGACAGCTACCGGGCCGAACTGACCATGCTGGGTCTGGAGCCCCACATCCAGACCGTGACCATCGATGGTGATGAGTGGTACCGCGTCCGGGTGGGTCCCATCCGGGAACTCGGGGAGCTGGAAGAGGTTCGCGCCCGGCTGGAGGAGAACGCCATCGACGCCATTCTGCTCAAGCTCCGCGAACAGGATTGAACGGGGCGCCCGTCGCAACCGGGCCTGACGCAAGCGCACCGAGGCATCCATGATCGTCCTGGCCATCTTCGCCCTGCTGCTGCTGGGCCTCGTCTTCCTGCCGCAGTACTGGGTCCGTCACGTCATGCGCCGCTACAGCCGTCCGGTCCCGGACATGCCGGGGACCGGGGGCGAGCTGGCCGAGCACCTGGTCGAGCGCTTCGGCCTCGACGGGGTGGTGGTGGAGACCACCGAGGCCGGGGATCACTACGACACCGAGGCACGCGCCATCCGCCTCGGCCCCGACAACCACGCCGGGCGCTCCATCACCGCGGTGGCGGTTGCCACCCACGAGTTCGGCCACGCCCTGCAACATCACGAAGGCTACCGGCCGCTCCTGTGGCGCGGGCGGCTGGCGGTTCTAGCCCAGCGGGCCCAGCGCGTCGGCGCGGGGGCGATGATGGCGCTCCCCGTGATCGCCGGGATCACCCGCTCACCGGCGCTGGTGGGTCTGGCCGGGATCCTGGGGGTTCTCAGCCTCGGCATGGCGGTGGTGGTCCACTTCGTGACCCTGCCGGTGGAGACCGATGCCAGCTTCAACCGCGCCCTTCCCATACTGCGCGAGGGGAACTACATCCGACCGAACGAGGAGCGCGGCGTGCGCCGGGTGCTGCGCGCGGCGGCCTTTACCTACGTGGCGGCGGCGCTGGGCAGCCTGCTGAACCTGGCCCGCTGGATGACCCTGCTGCGCGGTGGGCGGTTGTTCTAGTCCTTCTTCGCCCGGCGGGCGCGAGGGTGGGCGCGGTCGTAGACCTCGGCCAGGTGCTGGAAGTCCAGATGGGTGTAGACCTGGGTGGTGGCGATGTCGGCATGGCCGAGCAGGTCCTGGATGGCGCGCAGATCGCCGCTGGATTCCAGCAGGTGGCTGGCGAAGGCGTGGCGCAGCATGTGCGGATGGACCCGCGGCAGCCCGAGGCGCGTGGCGCGCTGGCGCAGGCGCTGCTGAACCGAGCGGGCGGTCAGGGGGCCGCCGTGGCGGGCGACGAACAGGGCGGTCTCGTCGGCGTTGGCCAGCGTCGGACGCACCCGCAGCCAGTTCTCCAGTGCCGCCAGGGCGGGCCGGCCCACGGGCAGATCGCGGGTCTTCGAACCCTTGCCGATGACCCGCACTTGCCCCTGCTGGCGGTCCACCTGCCCCACGGTCAGGCCGACGGCTTCGGCCAGTCGCAGGCCGGCGGAGTACATCAGCTCGAACAGGGCGTGGTCGCGGATGACCAGCGGGTCGTCGGGATCCTCGCCGGCGACGTCGCCGTCGAGCAGTTGCTGCATGGCGTCGACGTCGAGGCTGCGCGGGAGTCGCTGGCCGGCGCGCGGCGCCTGGATCCCGGTGGCCGGATTGCGACTGGCCCGCCCTTCGCGCTGGAGGTAGCCGAAGAAGGTGCGGATGGCGGAGAGTTCGCGCGCCAGACTGCGCCCGCCGAGCCCGGCGCGGTGGCGGCGGGCGACATAGGCGCGCACCCGGTGGCTGTCCAGCTCGTCCCAGCGTTGCAGCCCCTGGTCGTCGGCGAACGCCAGTAGCTGGTCCAGGTCGCGCCGGTAGGCGGTGACGGTGGCGGGGGAGAGGCGGCGCTCCTGCGCCAGGTGCCCGAGGAAGTCCCGGACGTCGGAGTGCAGAGGCGAGTCGCCGGACGCCGATGTGGACATGGCCTCAGGGGGTGCGGCGCTGATCGTCGGGGTGCTGCGTGTCCCGTGCCTCACCAAGGTGGGCGCGCAGGGCGCAGGAGGCGGCCTCGCCCAGCTGCTCCAGGAAGAGGGTGCCCTGATCGGAAACGAAGCGCTCCGGGTCGGTGCTGCCCACCGCCAGCACCCCCGGGTAGTCGGGCCCCAGGCTCAGTGGCAGCAGGGCCGCCGAACTGATGGCGTCCTGCTGCGCCGGGAAGAGCAGGCTGTTGAGCTCGGTGGAGAGCGGGCCGCAGACCGGCTGGAGGCCGAAGAAGTAGCCGTCCAGCCGCTCGCGGGCGGCGTCCATGGCCGCCGCCGAGGTGTCGTCGGGGCGGAGCGCCGCGGGCAGGCTTTCGGGATCCGAGGGATAGAGGGCGAGGCTTACGGCGTCGGCCTCCAGGTGCAGCTTCAGGCCACGCGCCAGGGTCTTGACCAGCGCCTCGGGGGTACGGGCCTCCAGCAGCTCCAGCAGCAGGCGGTGAAACTGGTCGGCCAGGGCCTGGTTCTCGCGGGCGGTGGCGTAGAGCGCGTCCAGCCGGGCCGACAGGTCGTCGCGCTGTTCGCGCAACACAGCCACCTGGCGCTCGATGAGCGAGGTGGCACCGGCGTCGTGGGGGATGGACAGTTCCGCCAGGATCTCCGGATGCTGCTCGAAGAAGCGCGGATGGCTGCGCAGGAAGTCGATGATCACCCGCTCGCCGCAGGGGGGATGCTCGCCGGTTGCGTCGTTGGTCTGGCTCATAATTCGGTGCTGCCTTCGAATACCGTCTCCGCCGGGCCCGTCAGAAGGACGGACGCGCCCTCGCCGGGCCACTCCACCGTGAGCTCTCCGCCCGGCAGCTCGACGGTGACCCTATCATCCAGCCATCCTTGTTGGCGACCACTCACCACCGCCGCACAGGCACCGCTGCCGCACGCTAGCGTCTCGCCGGCCCCGCGCTCGAAGACGCGCAGGCGGATGCGATCACGGCCGTCCACCGCCATGAAGCCGACGTTGGCGTGCTCCGGGAAGCGGGGGTGGCGCTCGATGGCGGGGCCGAGCAGGGCCACGGGGGCGTGCGCCAGATCGTCCACCCGCAGGACCGCGTGGGGGTTGCCGAGACCGACGGCGCCGATGCGGAACGTGTGCCCGTCGACCGCCAGTTCGTACTGCGGGGCTTCCGCCTCGGCTTCGAACGGGATGCCGGTGGGATCCAGGGTGGGAACGCCCATGTCCACGCGGACCAGGCCATCGTCGGTGAGCGCCAGGACCATCTCGCCGGCGCGGGTGGTGACGCGCAGGGGGTTGGCCTCGCTGAGGCCGTGTTCGTGCACGTAGCGGGCGAAGCAGCGCGCCCCATTGCCGCACTGGTTCACCTCGCCGCCATCGGCGTTGAAGATGCGGTAGTGGAAGTCGGCGCCGTCGGCGTTCTCCACCAGCAGCAGCTGGTCGCAGCCGATGCCGAAGTGGCGGTCGCAGAGCCGGCGGATGCGCCCGGCATCCGGGATGAAAGCCCCGTCGCGGTTGTCGATGACCACGAAGTCGTTGCCGAGGCTCTGCATTTTGGTAAAGGTCAGCATGGTTCAGGATTCCGGTTCGCGGGAGCGGGCGGCCGGGCGGACGGGGGGCTCCGGCCACGCTTCCGGTGGCTGTTCCAGGACGTCGGCGATCAGCTGCGCCAGGGTGGCCACGGTGGTCGCGTCGAGCTTCGCGGCGCCGCGTAGGGCGGCGATTGCCGCCGGTGTGACGGGGCGCTGGCGCGCCAGCTCCAGGAGCAGGTTGTCGTTGACCACCCAGCCGCGCGGCCGGTCACGGTGCTGGGCCTCGCGTTCGCGCCAGGCGGCCAGGGCCTGGAGGACCCCGCGCCCCGGGCCGTCCAGTGGCGGGCGGGGGCGCAGGCGGCGCCAGGCCGCCTCCGGGTCGCTGACATACGCCGCCGGATCCGCCAGGCGGCGGTGCTCGGCCGTGGCCCAGTCGTGGCCGGGGTGTTCCGCCAGTTCTGCGCGCAGTTCCGGGTAGAGGCGCGCGAGATAGCGCACGTCGTCGATGGCGTACTCCAGCAGGGCCGGGGTCAGGGGCCGCTGCGACCAGTCGGCGCGACTGTGCCCCTTGTCCAGCTGGATGCCGAGGCGCGCCTCGACCAGCCGGGCGTAGCCCATCTGCTCGCCCAGCCCCAGCGCGGTGGCGGCGATCTGGGTGTCGAACACCGGGGTCGGCGGCGCGCCGAAGATCCGATTGAGGATCTCCAGGTCCTGCCCGGCCGCATGGAAGACCTTGGTGATGGCGGGGTCGGCCAGCAGCGGGGCGAGCGGGGCCATGTCCACCGCCAGCGGGTCGATGCAGTGGACCGACTCGTCCGGGGTGGCGATCTGGAGCAGGCAGAGGCGGGCGTAGTAGGTCCGCTCGCGGGTGAACTCGGTGTCCAGCGCCAGCCACGGGGCGCTGTGCAGCGCCG
>CAZGJO010000028.1:0-14928 GCA_964525685.1 uncultured Ectothiorhodospiraceae bacterium
CCACGACTACTGGCTCGGCTACCAGAACTTCTACGCCATCACCCGCTACAACCACAGTCCGCTCTACGCCATGGCCGTCTATCAGCTGGGTCGAACCATCGAGGAGCAGCTGCGGGAGGGCGATGTCTGATGGCGGGTCGCGCTGTCCCGCTCCCCATGCGCGCGGCCCGCGCCACCGCCTTCCCGCTGCTGCTCCCCCTGCTGGCCGCATGCGGCAGCCTGTCCGTGACCGAGCCGGGGGACAGCGGACCGTCCGGACCGGTCGACCTCGGCCACGTGGAGGATCCGGAACCGCGCGCCCTGCCGCACAGCCAGTACGGCAACCCGGACTCCTACGAGGTCTTCGGCGAGACCTACCACGTCAAGGACTCCAATGTCGGCTATGACGAGACGGGGATCGCCTCCTGGTACGGGACCAAGTTCCACGGCCGGCGGACATCCAGCGGCGACACCTACGACATGTACGCCATGACGGCAGCCCACAGGACGCTGCCCATCCCGGTCTACGCCGAGGTCACCAACCTGGACAACGATCGCAGCGTCATCGTCCGGATCAACGATCGCGGCCCGTTCCACGACGATCGGATCATCGACCTCTCCTACGCCGCGGCCTATCGCCTCGGTTTCCACGACTCCGGCACGGCCCCGGTGCGCGTGCGCACCATCGTCCCCGGCAAGGACCCCGCCCCGGGGGAGAGCGCCCCGGAGGCCACCACCGCCAGCGCCCGCCCCGCCGAGGCGCCCGTCCCCCTGGTGCCGGAAGACGAGGTCGTTCCCGCCACCGGTGAACGCTGGTTCCTGCAGGCGGGGGCCTTCGGCAACGACACCAATGCGCGGCGCCTGCGTGACCGGCTGGCCCGCGACGGGGACATCGAGCCGGTGGAGATCCAGCGCGAGAACGGGGTCCATCGCGTGCGGGTCGGTCCACTGGGGAGCGCCGGGGCCGCCGACCGCATGGCACGCCGTCTGGCGGATATGAACATCGATCCGATCATCATGCAGGAATAATCCCGTTGTCGGGCTATGGCCGGGCGCGACCCGGCTTTATAATGGCGCCCATTCACCCGAAACCACTGGTCCAGAATACGACTATGCAGTCCATCCGCCGCAACACCCATCGCTGGTTCCTGACCCTGGCCCTGACCTGCATCCTGGGGCTGAGCGCCCCCGCCGGCGCGGTCAATTTCTCCATGGTGCCCGCCGTACCGGATATTGCCGCCGGCTCCTACATCCTCGTCGACTTCCACAGCGACCACGTCATCGCCTCCGATAACGCCCACACGCCCATGGAGCCGGCGAGCCTGACCAAGCTCATGACCGCCTACACCGTCTTCCACGAACTGGAGACCGGCAACATCGCCCTGGACGACCAGGTCCGGATCAGTGAATCGGCCTGGCGCATGCCCGGTTCGCGGATGTTCATCGAGGTGAACGACGACGTCCCGGTAGAGAAACTGCTCAAGGGGCTCATCATCCAGTCGGGCAACGACGCCAGCGTCGCCCTGGCGGAGCACGTCGCCGGTTCGGAGGACGCCTTTGCCGGGCTGATGAACGAGCACGCCAGGAACCTCGGCATGGAGGATACGAACTTCACCAACGCCACCGGCCTGCCCGAGGACGATCTCCATACCACCGCCCACGACATGGCGACCCTGGCCAAGGCGCTCATTGAACGCTTTCCGGACTACTACGGGTGGTACTCCGAGCGCGAATTCACCTACAACGACATCACCCAGTACAACCGCAACCGCCTGCTCTGGCGCAATCCGCACGTGGACGGCCTGAAGACCGGGCACACCCGCTCGGCCGGCTACGGCCTGGTGACCTCGGCAGAGCGCGACGGCATGCGCCTAACCACGGTGGTCATGAAGACCGCCAGCGAGGAGGCGCGCGCCCGGGAGACCCAGAAGCTGCTCAACCACGGTTTCCGCTTCTATACCACCCACCGGCTCTACGATGCCGACACCCGGCTCACCGACATCCGGATCTGGAAGGGCGAAAAGGAGGAGCTGGCCCTGGGGATCGAGGATCCGTTGTACGTCACCGTCCCGCGTGGCCAGTACGACCAGCTCGAGGCCTCGATGACCCTGGAGCAGGCGCTGATGGCCCCGGCCCGGGCGGGTGAGGCCTACGGCACGCTCTCCATCGAGATCGACGGCCAGGTCCTGGCCGAGCGCCCGCTGGTGGCGCTGGAGGACATCGAGGAGGGAAGTGCCTGGAGCCGCCTGGTGGACAACGTCATCCTGCTGTTCAACTGAACCATGGCGGCAGACGAAACGGTCTACCTCAACGGCGCCTACCTGCCACTGGAGCAGGCCCACGTGCCGGTTCTGGACCGCGGCTTCATCTTCGGTGACGGCGTCTACGAGGTGGTGCCCGTCTACGGCGGCCACCCCTTCCGGCTCGACCACCATCTGGCGCGTCTGGCCCGAAGCCTGCGACTGGTCGGCATGGACAATCCGCACACCGATGGCGAGTGGGGCGACATCCTCGCGCGCCTGATCCGGGACAACGGGGATGGCGACCTGGCCATGCGTGATAGCGATCAGTGTGGACAACGGGGATGGCGACCTCTCGCTCTACCTCCAGATCACCCGGGGGGTGGCGCGGCGGGATCACGCCTTCCCCCCGGACGTACCGCCCACGGTATTCGCCATGGCATCGCCGCTGAAGAGCCCCGATGCCGCCACCCGGGCGCGCGGTCTCGCCGCCATCGCCATCGATGACCCGCGCTGGCGCCACTGCGACATCAAGTCCATCTCCCTGCTGCCCAACGTGCTCCTGCGCCAGGAGGCCCAGGAGGCCGGTGCCGACGAGGCCATCCTGATCCGTGACGGCGCCGTGACCGAAGGCGCCGCCAGCAATGTCTTCGTGGTCCGCGACGGGACGCTGCGCACCCCGCCCAAGGGCCCCCACCTGCTCCCCGGCATTACCCGCGATCTGGTGCTGGAGCTGGCCGCGGCCGAGGGCCTCCCGGCGGAGGAGGCCCCCCTGGACCGGGAGGCGCTTCGCGACGCCGACGAGATCTGGCTCACCTCCTCCACCAAGGAGGTCATGGCGGTCACCCGACTGGACGGCCGCCCCGTGAACGACGGCACCCCCGGCCCGATCTGGCGCCGCGTCGACGCCGCCTACCAGGCCTACAAGGCGCGCCTGCGCGAGGGGCCGGAAGAGACGGTATAATCGGGGGATGTTCGACGATACCAACACCCCCCTCGAGTTCCCGTGCGACTTTCCCGTGAAGGTCATGGGGAGCGATACCGACGGCTTCGCCGCCGAGATCACCGGGATCATCGCCCGACATCTGCCGCCCGAGAGCACCGGCTCCATCCAGCACCGTCCGAGCCGCAACGGCCGCTACGTGTCGCTGACCGTGGAAGTCCGGGTGGAATCCCGCCAGCAGCTGGACGCCATTTACCGCGACCTGCACGCGAGCGAGTGGGTCCTGATGACCCTATGAGCGCTCCCCTCCATCTCCGGCGGCTGGGCCGACGCCCCTATGAACCGATCTGGGACGCCATGCGGTCGTTCACCGAGGCGCGTGACGCCACGACCCCGGACGAGTGCTGGCTGGTGGAGCACCCGCCCACCTACACCCTGGGCCGCAACGCCGATGCGAGCCACTTGCTGGAGCCCGGCGACATCGACGTGGTCGCCATCGATCGCGGCGGCCAGGTGACCTACCACGGACCGGGACAGGTGCTCCTCTACACCCTGGTCGATCTCCGCCGGCGAGGCCTCGGCGTCCGCGCGCTGGTGGACGCCCTCGAGGGCGCGGTACAGGACCTTCTGGCCGACCACGGCCTGACCGGCTCCACCCGGCGCGATGCCCCCGGGGTCTACGTCGAGGGGGCCAAGATCGCCGCCCTGGGCCTGCGGATCCGTCATGGCCGGGCCTATCATGGCGTGGCGCTCAACGTGGCCATGGATCTCGCCCCCTTTGACCGGATCAACCCGTGCGGGTACCGTGGCCTCGCCGTAACCGACCTGGCCCGTCTGGGCGGGCCCGCGAACCTGGAGACGGTCGGCGGTCGACTGGCCGACGCCCTCGCCGGCCGCCTCGACGCCCCCCTGCTCACCACCGAACCGGGAGAACACCACCATGCCGGCGGCCGATGACGAGACCGCTCCGCGCGCCCCGCATCCGGGCAAGGGGGCAGCCAAGACCAGCCGCATCCCCATCAAGGTGGTCCCGGCGGAGACCCCGCAGCCCAAGCCCCGCTGGATCCGAGCGAAGTCGCCGACCCATCCCGAGGTCGCCCGACTGAAGGGCGTGCTGCGCGACCACAGCCTGGTGACCGTCTGCGAGGAGGCGTCCTGCCCGAATCTCGGCGAGTGCTTCGCCCACGGCACGGCCACCTTCATGATCCTCGGCGAGGTCTGTACGCGCCGCTGCCCCTTCTGCGACGTCGCCCATGGCCGCCCGGAGCCGGTGGATCCCGACGAAGCGCGGCATCTGGCCGAAACGGTCGCCGCCATGGGCCTGCAGTTCGTGGTCATCACCTCGGTGGACCGCGACGACCTGCGCGACGGCGGCGCCGGCCACTTCGTCGATTGCATCCGCCGGCTGCGCGAAACCAGCCCGGCCACCCGGGTGGAGATCCTCACCCCCGATTTTCGCGGCCGCCTGGACGTGGCCCTGGAGGCCTTCGAATCGGGACTCCCCGATGTCTTCAACCACAACCGGGAGACCGTCCCGCGCCTCTACCGGCAGGCCCGCCCCGGCGCGGACTACCAGCATTCGCTGACCCTGCTCGCCCGTTTTCGCGAGGCGCACCCGACCATCCCAACCAAATCGGGGCTGATGCTGGGACTCGGGGAAACCCTGGACGAGGTGGAGGCGGTGATGGCGGATCTGCGCGAGCACGGCGTGACCATGCTCACCCTCGGTCAGTATCTCTCCCCCGGGAGCAGCCACCTGCCGGTGGAGCGCTACGTCCACCCGGACGAGTTCGCCGCCCTGGCGGAGCGGGCGCGGGAGATGGGGTTCGAACGGGTGGCCAGCGGGCCGATGGTCCGTTCGTCCTACCACGCCGACCGCCAGGCCGCCGGTGAAGTGGTCGAGTAGGCCCCTCCACCGATGGCTTCCGGGGCCGGGGAAGGGTGACTAGTTGGCGGCCCCCTCGAAGAGGATGTTCCAGCGGTCGTAGTCGCGGCGCAGATAGAGCCGCTTGTTCATCACCGAGCTGAAATTGTTGGAATCGTAGTCCTGGCGGAACTGGGCCACCACCAGCCGCTCGCCCGCGGCGGCTTCACTGGGATAGCCGAGCAGGGTCAGGTTGTCCAGCTCGATGGTCTGTTCGGTCTTTCCGGCCAGCACCGCCTTCTTGTGGGCATCCCACTCGTCGCGCTCGCGGCTCGGGCTCCAGAACTCGTCGTCGTACCAGGCGAGATAGCGCTCGGTGCTCATGCTCTCCCAATCGCTGCGCCAGCCCTCCACGGCGTCCTTGAGTTCCGCGCGCCGACCCTCCCAGGCGTCACGGGTCAGCCACTCCAGCCGCTCGGCGATGACCACCGGGGTCCGGCCCGGCTCGATGTAGGGCTTGATGGCCTCCAGATCGAGGTTCGGCATCACCACGCAGCCCTCGCTGTCCAGTGGCGGCCGACTGTAGAAGCCGCTCTCGGTACCGTGCAGCCAGATCCCGTACCCGGTCTTGCCCTGGCGCTCGTCCCAGGCGTTGGGATAGTTCAGGGTAAAGGCCCCCTTGCCGTAGAGATCGGGCAGATCGCTGTCGGTAATGTAGTGCTGGACGAAGTAGACCCCCTCGGGCGTCCGCAGATCCCCCTCCACGTACTTGTTGCCCTCGGCCTGGCCGGTGCTGACGTAATAGTCGCGGATCCGCCGGGGCGGTTTGTCGGGGCCGGCGTTCTCGTAGAGGTAGAGGCGATTGTTGGCCTTGTCCACCAGGATGGCGGTGCTCACGTTCTCGCCCAGGGTGAGCAGCGGCCCGGGAATGCGATCGGCGTAGAGGGAATCAAGATAGCCCTCGATGCGTACACGGGCCTCGTGGCGCAGCGCCTCGCGGGTCAGCCCGTTGTCGCCGGCGTCCACGTCCAGGGTCTTGATGATGCCGTTGTAGCCGACATCGGAGACGGCCTTGGAACGACTGAGAAGCAGGTCTCCCCGCACCAGATGGGCCAGATGAAACTCCGGCGCCTTGTCCACCAGCAGCTCCATGTCCTCCAGCGCGGCGTCGTGGTATCCCTTGCGGAAGTGGATCAGCCCGCGCAGAAGGCGCGCCTCGAAGTCGGTGCGATCGCTCTCGATGCGCTCTTCGAGCCGGCGCATGGCCTTCTCCAGGGCGAGCTGCCCGTCTCCAGGGCCGGCCTCGCCGAGGGAGAAGTCACCGCCATCGACCCCGGGCTCCGGCTCCAGGGAAAACCCGACATCCGGGTCTTCGGCAAAGCCCAGGGTTTCACCACCACTGTGGTTGAAGGCCAGCCGCTCGCCGCCGGTGGCCGCGGCCACGGCGACCGTGATCCCCACGACGGGGGCCATGCCCAGCCCCAGCCACTTCACCAACCGTCTGTTCATCGGACGATATCCCGAATGGTCTCTTCAGCCGCGATCCGCCAGCCATTGTTCTCGCGGACCATGGTAAAGGATTTCAGGGTCAGGCTGCTGTAGGTGTTGGAGGTGTAGTCCTGCTCGGCGACCACGATGATCTCGTCGGGCCGCATCTTGTAGGCCCGAACCCCGTCCAGCTCCACCTCGATCCATTCGGGGGCGCTGAGGCGCTGGTCCCGCTGACTGCGCCAGGCGTTCCGCCCCATGCCGGAGGGGCTGTAGTCACTGGTGTAGTAGCCCAGATAACCGTCCACATCCTGGGCCGACCAGGTCCGCGCCCAGCGCTTCAGAGTTTCAACCGCCGCGCGCTCCTCCTCGCTCATGTCCGAGGCGGAGAACTCGGCGGGTTGCCCCGCCTCCCGCGCCGCCGGCTCGGGCTCCGAGGGTTCGGGCTCCGAGGCCTGTTCATTTTCGTTGGCCGCGGCCACCATGCCGGCCCCGGGGACGGCCTCCTCCACCCTTTCCAGCCGCGCCAGCTCCGTGAGTTCGGTGTTGGGGCCTTCCTCGCCCTCGAGCTGCAACGCCTGCGCGTAGGACTGTCGCGCCATCTCCACATAGATGGTGCTCAGGTTCTGGTAGAGCTTGGCATAGGTATCGCTCGTGGCCAGCCCGGCCTCCAGCAGATCCCGAGCCTCCTCCATGCGGCCCTCGCTGGCGTACAGTCGGGCCAGATTGTTGTACGGCCCCGGCAACTCCGGATACTCCTCGACAAGCGCTTCCAGCCGCTCGATGCCGGCCGCCATATCTCCCCCGGCGACCAGCAGGCGTGCCTCGAGGAAGCGGACCTGTGGATGGTCGGGATGGTGTTCCGCCAGCTCGTCCAACCGCGCCCTGGCCTCCCGCGTATCGCCCTGCTCCATGCGTTCCAGGATCGGGTCGATGTCGACGTCTGCGGCCACCGCCGGGTGCAGCCAGAAACAGGCTGCCGCCGTCGCCGTGACCATCCAGGTTGTCCGCTTTCCACGCATGTTCGTCATCCAGTCGGTTCTTTTCCAATTCCCGTGGGTACTCTATCTTATCGGAATCGGGAAATAAAAGCGTTTCGCCCGCCAGAACGGGCCTGTGCGGCCCGTGAGCCGTCAAAGGGCCTCCCCGGTCACGGCATCGGCCGCCGGGTCGCCCAGTCGCGTACGCAGTTCGGCCAGCCGCCGAGGCGTCCCCACGTCGAGCCAGCCGCCCCGGTGGAGCTGGCCCGTGACCCGGCCGTCCGCGGCGGCCTCGGCCAGCAAAGGCCCCAGCGGAAAGGGTTCGACGGGCTGGTCGGCAAAAAGTTCCGGTCGATAGAGGCCGATCCCGGAGAAGGTCCAGCGCGGCCCCGGGCCTTCGGTGCCGACGCGCCCGTCTTCCAGGTGGAAGTCCCCCTCGGGGTGGTGTTCGGGATTCGGTACCAGAACCAGGTGGGCCAGGCGCTCGGTATCGGCCCGGAAGGCGTCCCGAGGCAATGCCGCCACGGGGAAGTCGGTCCAGATGTCGCCGTTGATCACCAGGAAGGGGTCGGGGCCGAGCAGGGGCAGCGCCGCCGTGATGCCGCCACCGGTCTCCAGCGCCGGCGCCTCGGGGGCGTAGTGGATGTGCAGGCCGTATGCGGCGCCATCACCCAGTGCCGCTTCGATGCGCTCGCCGAGCCAGGCGTGGTTGATCACCACCTCCCGGATCCCGGCGGCGGCCAGCGCGGCCAGGTGGTGACCGATGAGCGGACGGCCCGCCACGGGCAGCAGCGGCTTGGGGCAGTCGTCGGTGAGCGGCCGCATCCGTTCGCCGCGCCCGGCCGCCAGGACCATGGCCTTCATGGGCCGCTCTCGCCGATGGCCGGGACTCGCCGCCATTCCGGCGGGATCGCGTGATCGAACCATTCCGCCACCGGCGCCAGGGCCGGCTGGGCCAGCTCGGCGGCCAGCAGGCGCCAGACCCGTTCGATGTGGGGCAGGTAGGCCGGCTTGCCGTCCCGCCGGGCCAGGCGCGTGAAGATCCCGATGATCTTGGCGTTGCGCTGGGCCCCGAGGATCCAGTAGGCGCGTTCCAGCGCGGCGCGATCGAGCTCCGGGCGCTGGTCGGCGAAGGCCTCGAACCACGTCTGCTCCAGTTCCGCCGGGACATCGCGGCGGGCATCGCGCAGCAGCGAAACCAGATCGTAGGCCGGCGAGCCGGCCAGGGCGTCCTGGAAATCCAGCAGGCCGCACGCCCCCGAGGCCTCCGGGAGGACCATCAGGTTGTCCACGTGATAGTCGCGCAGCACCATGGTCTCGGGCAGCCCCTGGGCCGCGGGGAGGACCGCATCCCAGGCCTCGAAATAGGCACGATGGAGATCCGGCGGGCACGGCTCGCCGGCCACCTCGGGGTAGTACCAGTCCACCAGCAGCGCGACTTCGGCCAGCAGCTGGTCGCGGTCGTACGCCTCCAGTGGCAGCGACGCCTCTCGCCAGTTGCGCTGCAGGGTGGCCAGCGTCTCCACGGCCTGACGATAGAGCGCCTCGGCCCGGTCGGGTTCCGTTTCCAGAGCGCGACTGAAGGTGGTATCGCCCATGTCCTCCAGCAACAGCAGGCCCCGGCCGGTATCGCCGTCGATCACCGCCGGGGCATGGAGGCCGAGTTCGCGCAGGCCGTCGGCCAGGCGCCAGAAACGGGCGGCATCCTCGTGCTCGGGCGGGGCGTCCATGACGATCCGGGGGCCTTCGCCGAAGTGGACTCGGAAATAGCGGCGGAAGCTGGCGTCGGCGGCGACCGCTTCGATGGCCCCGGTCTCCCCGGGATAACGCTCATCCAGCCAGGCCTGCAGGATGGCCAGGCGCGGGTCGGTGGCGGCGGATTCGCTGGGCGGGTTCATGCCCGGCATTCTACGGAACCGCGCGGGTGAGGCCAAACCGCCATTGAACCGCCCCGCCCCCTGTGCGATTTTACCCGGTTGAACCCGTCGTCCGACCGACTCACCACCGGGGAAACCGACCCTTGCGCGCCCTCGCCCTTGCCCTTCTCTCGCTGTTCCCGCTGTTCGCCGTGACGGCGGTGGCCGACGAGGACACGATCCAGGCCAGCGAGCGGTTTCCCCTGTGCACCCCGTACACCTTCCCCGCGCCCCGCCTGGAAGCCCCGCCGCGCGGGGGCATGGAGACCGAGTCGGACACCCTCGACCTGGTCCCGGATGGGGTCTCCGTCCTTGCGGGGGATGTCGCCCTGCGGGACGAGACGCGCCATCTGGAGGCGGCCCGTCTGCGCATCGACGAGCCGGCGCAGACCCTGCACGCCGAGGGACCGGTCCGCTACTGGGACGACACCCTGATCGTCGAGGGCGACATGGCGGCGGCCGACGAAGGCGCCGGGACGACCGAGTTCAGCGGCGCCCGCTACCTCATCCCGGACCGCCACGCCCGGGGGGAAGCGGCCCGGCTGGCGCGCCTCCCCGACGGCCGCACGCGGCTGGAGGGTGTGAGCTACACCACCTGCGATCCCGGCGACGAACACTGGCGCCTCAACGCCAGTCGGGTCACCCTCAACCACGACAGCGGTCGCGGCTATGCCCACCACGTGCGGCTGCGCTTCATGCGCGTGCCGTTTGCCTACGTCCCGTGGATGAGCTTCCCCATCACCGATGAGCGCATGACCGGGTTGCTGGCGCCAAGCGTCGACATCAGCTCCGACGGCGATTACGACATCACCGTCCCGGTGTACCTCAACCTCGCCCCCAATTACGACGCCACGCTGGCACCCCGCATCATGGACGACAGGGGGCTGCTGCTCGGAGGTGAAACGCGCTATCTCACGGCCGACAGCCGCGGCACCTGGGAGGGCGAGTACATCGATGACCGGGTCTATGGCGAAAGCCGCTACAGCTATCGCATCCGCCACAGGACGGATTTCAGCGAACGCTGGCGAGGCGATGCCGACATCCAGGGGGTCAGTGACGAAGACTACCTGACCGATATGGGGCGTGGCTTCGGCGGGGGCGATGACCGCTACCATCGCCAGCATGCCCGGCTGCGCTACGATGGTGACTGGCTGAACGCCACCACTCGTCTGGAGGCCTACCGCCCCATCGATCCCGATCGCGACACCCCCCACCAGCGCCTGCCCCAGGTCCTCTGGTCCACCCCGGGGCGTTCGGGCAGCAACCGCTTCAACTGGGATCTCGAGGGCGAATTCGTCAACTTTCACAGCACCAGCCAGCCGGTGACCGGGCTGCGGCAGGACTACACCCTGAGCACGAGCTATCCGCTGGAAAGCCGGGCCTTCTTCCTGCGCCCCCGGGTGGATCTGCGCCATACCGCCTATCACCTGGATTCGGACGCTCCGGAACAGGAGACCGAACTCTCGCGCACCCTGCCCATCTACAGCCTGGACGCCGGGATCTTTCTGGAGCGGGAACTCCAGCGCCCCGCCCCGCTCATCCAGACCCTGGAGCCGCGGCTCTTCGCAGTGGAGGTCCCGTTCGAGGAACAGGACGACTTCCCCGTCTTCGACACCGGGCGGCGCGGCTTCAGCTTCGGCAACATGTTCACCACGGAGCGGTTCACCGGCCCCGATCGGGTCGGCGACGAGCGGCGCCTTGCCACCGCCGTGACGACGCGTTTCATCGGCCGCGACACCGGACGGGAATACCTCAGTCTCAGCGGTGGACAGTTCTTCCACTTCCGCGACCGCAAGGTCCAGCTCCCCGAAAACGAGCCAGAGACGCAGCGCCGCAGCGACTTTGCCGGCGAGATGGCGGCCCGCCTCGGCGACTGGCGAGCCACCGGCTCGGCTCTCTACGATCCCGAAACGGAACGGACCCGTCAGCGGGCCGCGCGCCTCCAGTACCAGGCCGCGCCCCGACGCCTGTTCAGCCTTCAGTACCGCGACCGGGTCGACGACATGGAAGAGCGCACCTTCAGTCAGCGACAGACCAGCGCCTCCACCGTCTGGGCATGGAACGAGCGCTGGCACTCCATTGTCCACGGGCTGTACGAAAGCGAAGGGGATTTCATGCGGGAGGGCCTGTTCGGCTTCGGCTATGACGATTGCTGCTGGGGTGCCCGTGTCGTCCTTCGCCATTATCAGCGGGATGTCGATGCCGAGCCCGACCGCGGCATCTTCTTTGAACTGGCCCTCAAGGGCATGACGACCCTGGGGGGCAGTCTCGATGACATGCTCGATGATGCTATCCTAGGCTACCAACCCCAGGCGCAGTAAGGCGCCCCCGACGAATGACGAGACAGACGTGAACCGTACAACCCGCTACATCCCGCGCCCGCTGCTGGCGATCGCCCTGCTGCTGGTTCTGCTGCCCACCACCCCGGCCACCGCGGAAGAGGTGCTCGAGCGCATCGTCGCCGTGGTCAACGACGAGGTCATCCTGCAGAGCGAGCTGGAGCGCGAGCTCGATTCGACCCTCGGCGAGATCCGCCGCCAGGGCTCGACCCCGCCGCCGCGCGACCAGTTGCGCAACTGGGTGCTGGACCAGCTCATCGTCAAGAACCTGCAACTGCAGATGGCGGCGCGGGCGCGCATCGAAGTGGACGACGTCACCCTCAACCGCGCCCTGGAGGACATCGCCCGGCGCAACAACATGAACCTGTCGCAGTTCCGCCAGGTCCTGGAGCGCGAGGGCATCGCCTACGAGGCGTTTCGCGAGGACGTCCGCGAGGATCTGATCATCAGCCAGCTCCAGCAGCGCCAGCTCCAGCAGGAGGTCCAGGTCAGCGAGGCAGAGGTGGACAACCACCTGGCCAATCTACGCGCCATGGGCTCCCTGGACGAGGAGGTGCGGCTGCGCCACATCCTCATCGCCCTGCCGGAGGCGGCCAGCTCCGACGAAGTCCGCGAGGCGCGCCAGGAGGCCGAGGACCTGCGGTCTCGCATCGACGCGGGCGAGGACTTTGCCGATCTGGCGATCAGCGCCTCCGACGGCCAGCACGCCCCCGAGGGCGGTGACCTGGGCTGGCGTCGCGGCGAGCGTTTGCCGGAGCTGTTCAACGAGGCCCTGGACGGCATGGAGCCGGGGGATGTCAGCGAACCGCTGCGCAATCCCAGCGGCTTCCACCTCATCCAGCTGGAAGAGCGCCGCACCCTGGAGGATGACGCCCCGCAGAGCGAAGAGGAGCGCCGGGAAGAGGCGCGCGAGCTGATCTTCGAGCGCAAGATGGAAGAAGCGGTGGAGAACTGGGTCCGCCAGCTCCGCGACGAGGCCTACGTCGAGCGGCGGCTGCCGGATTGAGGCGGTGCATACCCTCGCGCTGACCCCCGGGGAGCCGGCGGGCATCGGCCCCGACCTGCTGCTGCGGCTTGCCGCCGAGGGGCCCGGCGCCACCCGCCTGGTGGCCATCGCCGACCCCGACATGCTGCGCGCCCGGGCCGACGCCCTGGGGCTGGCTGTCCCCCTGCCGGCCTACCACCCCGAAGAGCCGCCCGGCCCCGGACTCAGCGTTCTGCCCGTCACCTGTCCCGGGCCGGTCCACCCGGGTCGGCCCGACCCTGCCAATGCCCGATACCTCCTGGAGACCCTCCAGCGCGCCGCGCGCGGCTGCCTCGCGGGGGAATTTCACGGCCTCGTCACCGGCCCGCTGCACAAGGGGGTGATCAACGAAGCCGGCATCCCCTTCAGCGGCCATACCGAGTACCTGGCCGAACTCGCCGGGGCCGAGCGGGTGGTCATGCTCCTGGCGGCGGGGGAGATGCGGGTGGCCCTGGCCACCACCCACCTTCCCCTGCGCGCCGTCGCCGACGCCATCACGGTGGACGGCCTGACCACCACCCTGCGCTGCCTCCACCACGGCCTGGCCCAGCGCTTCGGCCTCACGGCGCCGCACATCCTGGTCTGCGGACTGAACCCCCATGCCGGCGAGGGTGGCCACCTCGGTGACGAGGAACAGACCCTCATCGAACCGGTTCTCGATGCCCTGCGCGCGGAGGGCATGCACCTGACCGGACCGCTGCCCGCCGACACCCTGTTCACCCCGCGCCATCTTGACAGTGCCGACGCGGTACTGGCCATGTACCACGATCAGGGCCTGCCGGTGCTCAAGCACCACGGCTTCGGCCGCGCGGTGAACATCACCCTCGGCCTGCCCTTCGTCCGCACCTCGGTGGACCACGGCACCGCCCTGGAACTGGCGGCCACCGGGGCCGGCGACCTCGGCAGCCTGCGCGCGGCCATCGATCAGGCGCTGCTCATGGCCGAACGCGGCCGCACAACCGAACCCGCCGGAGAACACCCTTGAACGGCAACGACCACCGCCCGCGCAAGCGCTTCGGCCAGAACTTCCTCCATGATCGCGGCGTCATCGACCGCATCCTGGAGGCCGTCGACCCGCGCCCCGGGGAGAACCTGATCGAGATCGGCCCGGGACAGGGCGCGCTCACGGGCCCGCTGCTGGAGCGGCTGGACCATCTGCGCGCCATCGAGATCGATCGCGACCTGGCGGCGGCCCTGCGCCAGCGCTTCGGCGATCGGCTGGAACTGGTGGAGGCCGACGCCACCACCGTCGACCTGGGTCCGTGGGCCGCCGACGGCCCGCTGCGACTGGTGGGGAACCTGCCCTACAACATCTCCACTCCGCTGCTGTTCCACTTTACCGGCCAGGCCGCGTCCATCCGGGACATGCACTTCATGCTCCAGCGCGAGGTGGTGGAGCGCATGGCCGCCGGCCCCGGCTCGAAGACCTACGGGCGGCTGTCGGTGATGCTCCAGTATCGCTGCCGGGTGGAGCCCCTCTTCCGCGTCCCCGCCGGGGCCTTCCGGCCCGCGCCGAAGGTCGAATCCGCCGTGGTCCGGCTGCGTCCCCACACCGCACCCCCCGTACCGGTGGCCGACGAGGCCCGACTGGAGACCGTGGTCCGGCACGCCTTCGCCACGCGCCGCAAGACCCTGCACAACGCCCTGAAGGGGGTCGTCGACCCGTCCGGGTTCACCACCGCCGAGGTCGACCCGCGTGCCCGGGCCGAGACCCTGGACCTGGCCGCCTTCGCCCGGCTGGCCAATACCCCCGAACCCGGCTGATTTCCCCCATTCGGAGCGGGGACATGCTTTGTTATACTGGCCGCCGAACCCGGTGGACGAGGATGTCACGTGCCCGACTGTCGACCCGCCCGAACAAGCGGGAAGAGGACTGAACCGGAATTCCGATTCACCATCGGATTTGGCATCAGCCTGATCCTGCTCGGCACCATCATCCTGCTGATGGTCGCCTGGCTCATGCCCGCTCCTCAGCACGAGGCCCCGGCAGTCACCGTGGAGCGCGAATCCCCCGTTCCGGGTCCACGCCGACCTTCCGAACCCGAACCAACGCCCAGACCGACACCGGAACCCGAACCGGAGCCCGAACCGGAACCCGAACCGGAACCCGAACCGGAACCCGAACCGGAACCCGAACCGGAGCCCGAACCGGAGC